>JBGTDB010000554.1:0-10017 GCA_041748515.1 Phycisphaerae bacterium | reverse complement strand
TTTACGCGGAGCCGCCCGTCGCCCGCGCCCGGTTTGAGCGTCCATTCGATCAACGGGCCGGGCATGTCCCGGTCGCAGCGCAGTTTCGTATTCATTCGCCGCGTCGAGCGCCGGATCGCGGCCGAACGGTTCGACGTCGTTCACGCCATTACGCCATGTCGGGGGGCCAATGTCTATCAGCCGCGAGGCGGCATGGTCGCCGAAACGATCGAGCGCAACATCGCCATGCGTGACTCGCGACCGGCCCGAAGCCTCAAGCGAATCACACTGCGGATGAACCTACGGCAGAATTTCCTGCTGGGGCTCGAGCGGAAGATCATGGCCGACCCCGATGGGCCGATCATCGTGGCGATTTCCGATTATGTCGTTCGGCAGATCAAGCAGCACTATCAATTGCCCGACGCAAGAGTTCGCAAGATTTTCAACGGGGTCGAGCCCGATCCGTCGCCGCCGCAGGATCGAGCCCGCGACCGCGAGGCGGTGCGCCGCGAGTTCGGCGTACCCGATGGCGCAATGCTGGTGCTGTCGGTCGCGCACAATTTCCGACTCAAGGGGGTACACCGCTGGATGCAGGCGCTTGCGCAGTTGCGGCGGCGCGGGATTCGAGACATTCGATCGCTTGTCATCGGCCGTGGCGAGTCTCCCACCTGGCACCGCCTGGCCCGGCGGCTGAAGCTGGGAGATGCCCTGATGTTTATCGGCCATACCGATCGGGTGACGAAGTTCTACCATGCGGGCGACGTGCTCGTTCATCCGACCTACTACGACCCGTGCAGTCGGGTGGTGCTGGAGGCCATGATTCGCGGGCTGCCGTGCGTTACGACGCAATGGGACGGCGCGGCCGAGTTGATCGAGGATGGGAAGAGCGGGTTCGTGCTTGACAACCCGGCCGATGTCTCGGCGCTGGCCCGGCGGGTCGACCAACTTCGCGACGCTGAACGCCGGGCGGCATTCAGCGCGGCCGCGAGTGAATCCGCGGCAAGAGCGGACATTGAGCGACATTCGGCAGAGATGCTTGCGCTGTATGATGAACTGACCGGCAAGACAAATCGGCTGGCAGTCACTTGATTTGGCAGTCGGGCAAAATGGCAATTGTACTTGCGGAAATCGCCGCCGATTCGTCAATCAAAACTTCCTTTATGATTTCATGTTGACACTGCCCCGGATTTGAGGTCCCTTGAGACATTCATGAACGACCCGCTGGGACAACTGCTTAACGAGGACGTGGTACTCGATACAGGATCGCCGATTATCTACGTCGGCCGGCTGGTGGAGATGACCGAGCACTTGTTCGTTCTGGAGCAAGCCGACATGCACGACTGTCGCGACGGGCATGCGAAAAAAGAGCATTATCTGTCCGAGGCTCACCGCGAAGGGGTGACGGTCAACCGTCGCCGCGTCATCGTCATGCGATCGGCGATCATCAGCGTTTCCCGCCTTGTGGACGTTATCAGCGATTGAGCGGACCGGCCCCCCTTGAATTCGGTTTCGCCTGAGACCGGCTTCTATTGTGAGCTCAAGTCCGCCAAAGGGACCGCCTGGCGATTTCTGAACGCATTGCGAGAAAAGGAGATGCCCAATTCAAGGATCGACAATCGGCGGGCCGTCATCCAAAATAAGGGCCATGAAGATTCTGGCGACAGGCGGCGCGGGCTATGTCGGGAGCCACTGTGTTCGCGCCCTTTGCGACGCCGGACACTCGGTCGTCGTTTATGACAATTTGCAAAAAGGGCATCGGGCGGCGGTTGATTCGCGAGCGACTCTGTTTATCGGCGACCTTTCCGACATGGCGGCCCTGCATCGGGTGTTCGCCGACCACGGCTTTGACGCGGTGATGCACTTTGCCGCGCTGGCCGAGGTGGGCGAATCCGTCCGCGATCCGCTCCTTTATTATCGCGCGAACGTAATTAGCAGCGTGGTTCTCCTGGAGGCGATGCGGGAACACGACGTTCGCAACCTGGTGTTCAGTTCGAGTTGTGCGGTCTACGGCACCCCCCCGGCCGTGCCCATTGCCGAAGACATGCCGCGCCTGCCGATCAGCCCCTACGGGCGGACGAAGCTGGTCATGGAATGGGCAATTGAAGACTGTACAGTCGCCTGGGGGCTGGGGGCTACGGCCCTCCGCTATTTCAACGCCGCCGGAGCCGCCGCCGACGGCACGATCGGTGAAGATCACGAGCCCGAGTCGCACCTGATCCCCCGCGTGCTGCAAGCGGCTCTCGCCTCCGATTCGGACAGGGAACCCGGCCTGACCATCTTTGGCGACGACTATGATACGCCCGACGGAACCTGCGTTCGCGATTATGTACACGTCGAGGATCTTGCGGCAGTGCATCGACTCGCGGTTGAAAGTCAGCAGACTGGGGCGTTCCGCTGTTACAACGTCGGCACTGGCCGGGGACACAGCGTCATGGAAGTGATCGAAGCCGCCCGACGAGTGACCGGGCATCCGATTCCCACGACTCTCGGGCCGCGTCGCCCGGGCGATCCGCCGGCCCTTTTCGCCGATCCGGCCAGAGTCGCTCGGGAGCTTGGCTGGCGGCCACGTTATGCCAACATCGAAGAGATCATCGCTACAGCGTGGAACTGGCACCGAACACACCCGAACGGGTTTGCATAATCGCGGCCTGCTGATTCAAGAGGCCTTTCTGTTGTTCACCGCCGGGACGGAGCGGGGTTCCGACATTCAGCTCTTTTTCGATTGTCCCAACGATTTGACGCACTCGCGCTGCAAATGGGCCGTGGAAAGCACCAGTTTGACGAGCAAGCTGATGCAGAAAGTTCGATCACCCGGAACAAGGCGATTAGGAAATGTCCAAGAAAAAAGGCGTATTCAGCGAGTTTGCCGCCGAAAACGCCAACGAGGCCGACGGGATTCGAACCCGCAACCACCGGATCGACAGTCCGGTACTCTAACCAATTGAGCTACGGCCCCAGCTTGTGTCGCAACTTCCGAGTTCTTTATCGCGCCCGTGTCACCGACGACAAGGCCATCGAAATTAATGCCCTTTTTCAAACCATTCACAGGCGCGATATCGAACCGCAGGAATGTTACGCATCGGCCGGTACACGTCAAGCGCCCGGCCGAAAAGCGGCAATTGAGGCGACTTTCCGTGCGGCGATCAGCCTGCAAACGGATTTGAATCGAGCATGTCCTTTTTGCTCTCGACCTTGGCCATTTCATCGGCCCCCGGAAGCGGTTCTTTCTGAGAATCGATGACCGGCCATTGCGCTGAGAGATTGGCGTTGATTTCGATGAAATCATGCCATTTTTCCGGCAAGTCCTCTTCGGCGAAGATCGCCGTCGTGGGACATTCCGGCGGGCACAGACCGCAATCGATGCAAACCTCCGGGTCGATCGCCAGGAAATTCACGCCCTCATGAAAGCAATCGACGGGGCAAACCGCCACACAGTCCGTGTACTTGCACTTGATGCAAGGCTCAGCAACGATGTGCGCCATGGCGCGTCTCCCTGAAAAACTAGGTCAATCGAACCCAAACGGCATTATACGATTCGAACGGCCCGGCTCCAAACTGTCAACCACCGGCAGGAAATCCCGTGGTGCTCTGATTTCGGCCGCGCCTGCAAACGGCCGGCGCAATGTGTCCACCGGTGTCTGCTATATCGGCGCTCCGTCGGCAGCGGATAGAGCCACCCAGACCAGCGACTTGAGATTAAACGCCGCATGGGCGGCTATCGGAACCAACAGGGCGCCGGTCCTCTCGTAAGCATAGCCGAGTATCAGACCCATTGCGACCAGCGCGGGAACCGCCTGCGGCTGTCCAAGGTGTACGACGCCGAACAAGATTGACGCCATGATGATGGCCGCGCCGCGTCGCCGCAGTACATTGCCCAGGACTGTTTGCAGAACGCCGCGGAAGAAAACCTCTTCGGCGACGGGAGCGATGACTGCCGCCCCCACCCAAAGCGCGCCCACAACCGCCGGATCACCGCGCTGTTCGTCGAGCCGGGTTATGGTCGGGTGGGCCAGCGGCTCAAAGCCCGGCACAACCTGAACGAGAAACCAAACCGTTGCCTCCAACACCAACGGGCAAAGGCCAATCGCGACGACGCCGACCAGCAATCCGGTCAAAATCCTTCGGACAGCAGTCGGCAAAGGCGGTTCTAAGTGGGCGGTGCCCGCTTGGCCGCCCAGGAAGAACGCGCGAAGGCCGCCGGCGAATTGAAGATAAACCGCATAAAGACAAACGGCTGTTCCGGCAAGCCGGGCCGCGGCGTCGATCAAGAGCGTCGTCCAAAGGCCTTGTTCGTCTCGGGATAGGAACATCGAAAGAGAAGCGGCGACAAAAAAATAGGCGGCGACGGCCGCAATAACGACGTTCGGGTCGAATCGACCGGCGATGCCGTTTTTTGGCGGGCTGTGCCCGTTATCGAAGGCGGGAAAAGCCGCAGGTGTCATGAACCGTCGCTGGTGCCATGTGCGGCGCATCCACTCCGCCGCGACGATTACCGCCGCCAACGTGACAACGACATCGATAATGGGCAGAATCTCCGAAGCCTCGCAGACAACCGGCGACGCCGGGTTAAAGGGGGCTGTGCCCCCCGGCGATGCCGGAATCGGGCGAACGGTGTCCGCTGATTCCGGGGACAATGCGATTGCTGTAAGGGGGCTTGGAGGAATGGAGTCGGGATTCACAGACGATGACTATATTGGAACGGATTCTGACGACCAAGCGGAATGAGGTGGATCTTGCCCGGCGGATACGGCCTCAGATCCGACTGGAGATCGAGGCTGTTGCGCAGCCGCCGCCTCGGGATTTCTTTGGGGCTGTAACGGAATCAAGGCCGAACGGGCCGAACCTGATCGCAGAAATCAAGAAAAAATCACCATCGGCGGGTTTGATTGTCCGCGATTTCGAGCCGGCCGCGATTGCCCTCCAGTATGCCCATGGCGGCGCGGCGGCGATCAGCGTCTTGACGGACCAGAACTTCTTCGGAGGCGATCTGAGCGACCTTGTGGCCGCCAAGCGGGCCGTTGATCTACCGATTCTCCGCAAGGACTTCGTGGTCGATGAATACCAGGTGTTTGAAGCCCGCGCCGCCGGGGCCGACGCGGTCCTGCTGATTGCCGAGGCACTGACCGCGGGGGGCATCGCCGCGCTCCTGCCGACGGTACAGGCGCTGGGGATGACGGCGCTGGTCGAAGTTCATTCGGCCGACGTGCTTGCGTCGGTTCTTGCCCTCCTGGGCCTGCCCGGGCGCGATCGGTTTCTTCTGGGGATCAACAACCGGGATCTTTCCGCGCAGGCGACGGATCGAGGAACGATGCGGCACCTGGGGGCCATGCTTCCGAAGGGAACACCGTTCGTCGCGGAGAGCGGGCTGGCATCGCGGGACCACGTGATCGAGGCTCAACTGGCTGGAGCGTGCGCCGTTCTGATCGGCGAATCCATCCTGAAATCGGGCGACATTTCGGCGAAAATCGCGGAGTTGTTCGGTAGGCAATAGGCGTCAAAGCGAGTTTACACATGACCAAACACGATCGATTCGCACACGTCCCGCCGGGTTCGCAACTGCCCGACGTCGTCAATGCCATCGTCGAAATCCCCAAGGGTCGCCGCAACAAGTTTGAAATCGACAAGGAAACCGGGCTGTTCAAGCTCGACCGATACCTGTTTTCATCAACTTACTATCCGGGTGATTATGGTTTTATCCCGCAGACGCTCGCGGACGATGGCGACGCCCTGGACATACTCGTGATGGTAAGCGAACCGACGTTCAGCGGATGCCTCATCGAAGCCAGGGTCGTCGGGCTGTTTCGGATGAACGATCGGGGGAAAAACGATTACAAAATTCTGGGCGTCCCCCATGCGGATCCGCTTTTTGCCGAAATCCAGTCTCTTGCCGACGTAGCCCGCCATTTTCTTCGCGAAGTTGAGCATTTCTTTGAGACCTACAAACAACTGGAGGGAACGACGATTTCCACGCACGGATGGGGCGACGCGGCTGATGCCTGGGACGAGGTGCGCGCCTCCGCCGATCGGTTTGTGAACCGCCCCGCGCGAGATTGACGCATGGACTCATCCTTTCGGGTCGGGGAATTGCCAGGGCTTGGCCCCATCATGGATCGTGTGCTCGAAAGACCCTTTTTCCCGTAAATTCCGGCTTCGCCCGGCGTGGAGCTAAAGACTGGTCGATCTGCTGATTTCCGGTAGAATTCCGGTGGTTTGGACCAGACTGATCCCTTTTCAAATGGAGAATCCGATGAACCTGAATCGACATGGCCGCGCGATCGCCGTAGGACTGCTGGCGGCACCAATAATCCTGGGATGCGACCGATCGTCCGAAGCGCCGACTTCCGAGCGAAACGAAACGGCAGTTGTTCAACCCACAGAGCCGAATGCCGGGCACGTCTCGGCGGAGAAGAAGTCGGACGTTGCACCGGAGAGTAAGAAGGCGGTGCTAACCGGCGAAGCCGGGTTAAAGGAGGCTGTGCCCCCCGGCGACGGCCAGAAGGCCGATGGCGAGAAGTTGGCCCTTGAAGGCATCGTCATCACCGTGCCGGCCGGGTGGACGCGCGAGTCCGTCGCCGCGCCGGGACCCATGTCGCCCCGAGCGGTTTTCAAGATACCCAACGATAAGGGCGAGCCGGGCATCGTTCGAATCACTCATTTTCCGAACATGAAGGGCAAGGAGATGGACGATCGGAACATCGACCGCTGGGTGAGCCAGGTGATCCGCGCGGATGGCTCAACCTCGACGCGTGACGATGCCAACATCCAGGTTGTCGAATTAGAGGGCGTGCGACTCACGATGCTCGACCTGACCGGAAAAGTAACCCTTACCATGCGGGATACGCCGAAGGAGGGCTGGCGAATGATCGCGGCGATCGTCGATCACGCCCAGGGTCCGCACTTTGTCGTAGCCGCCGGTCCGACCGAACTGATGAAAGGAACCGCCGAGCCCGTTTTCAATTTCCTCAAAAGCGCCAAGACGAAGTAACTCAGGGCAGGATTGATCGCCGCGCCGCCGAGCAAATTCAATCAGCAGCGGGCCAATATCGGGGGCTAATCCGCGCTTCGCTTTGGGTTCTACAAGCGCATGGGCCTACTTGCTGTTCTTGATAAACGCCAACAGAGTGTGGGCGAGGAGCATCGGCTTGAATCGGCCGTCGGCGAAGACGTGTTCATCAACGGCCCGGCGGACGTCGGGGTTGGTGTCCGGCAGTCCGTTGTGGTCACCGCAGCCGTAATCGTGGAATAGCAGCAGCCCGCCGGGCGCGACCAGATCTGCGTAATTTCGATAATCGGCGACGACCTGATCGTAGCCGTGGTCGCCGTCGATAAAGACGATCGACGCGGATTCCGGCCGCAGCAGCTGGAACGCGTCGTCGGAGCGGCGGAGTATCTGAATCAGCCGTGCCTCTTCGCCGATCTGTTGCAAGGCGAGCCGAACGTGGGTGGCGTTGAAGGGCTGTTCCTCGTGAGAGTCGATCGAAATGATGGGAGCCTGGGACGCCGCCCCGCGAAGGGCAATCGCGAATATTGACAGCGACGAGCCGCGAAACGAGCCAATTTCAACGATGCACCGGCCGTGTTCATGATGCGAATGTGCCAGGGCGTGCAACATGCAGCCGTCGAGTGGCTCCGGGCGGTTTACAAACTTGAACAATTCGTCGATCTCGACGGCGGATAGTCCCGACCAATTCACGCCCGGCGAAGCCCGGTTTATGGGGGCGGATGCCCCCGCCATGCTTAGGAGCCGCTTGGCAATTGCCTGGCAGTGCATCCATCGCCTGGGCGAATTGGGCCAGTCATCGGTGGGCATCGGTTCGACGGGAAAGAAGAGCTCGTGAAGGGTGCGCTTTGGATCGAGCGTAAACGGGCGGTAGGTCTGGGGCTCCGTCGCGCCGTTGGCGAAGACCAGGCGGCCCATGACCGGGTTGGCTTCAACAAAGCCGAATTGATGCCCGAACAGGGCGACCGGGCGGATCGTGCAACGGCGGGGCATCGGACCATTAGGCCGTAGGACGATGGCGTCGTTCTCACGTTCCAGCCGCAGCCATCCGCCGGCCTCGCCGACGAGGGACGCGGGTATATGCGCCGAAAGAGCGATTCGGCGGGGAGCTGGTTGGCTCGCGATGGCCGGGGGCAGAGCCCCCATTAACCCGGCTTCGCCGGGGGGCACAGCCCCCTTTTGCCCGGCTGCGCCGGGTGGTTCGCAAATTGACTGATTCATATAGGCAATCTCAACACATCGGTTCGTTTGGGTACTCGGGCGGATCACTAAACGCCGCGCATCCCTCCCGGGGGTAGGCGGCTTCCGAACCGAGTCCGTGGTCTTTGCGGTTCAGTACGTACTTCATCGACGTTGAGCGCCGGAAAACTGCAACCCGGCGAAGCCGGGTTAATGGGGGCTGTGCCCCCAGACGATTCCGGCATACTGATCGAGGGCCTCGGGGTTCTTCAGTGCGTCGCGATTGGGGACCGGCTGGCCATGAACCATGCGAGTTACGGCAATTTCCACCTTCTTGCCGCTGATTGTATAGGGGATGGCCGTCACCTGCTTGACATGCCGGGGTACGTGCCGTTTGGTGGTCCCATCGGCAATGCGCTTCCGGATTCTGTCAACGAGAGCGGTATCGAGCGAAACGCCGTCTCGCAACACCACAAACAGGCAGACTTCCACGTCGGCGTCGGGGGTATTCTTGCCGATGACGATGCTGTCCACGACTTCCTCGATCGTTTCGACCTGCCGGTAGATTTCGGCCGTACCGATGCGGACTCCTCCGGGGTTGAGCGTTGCGTCGGACCGGCCGTAAACGATCACGCCGCCTCGCTCGGTGATCTCGATGAAATCGCCGTGGTGCCAGCAATCCGGGTAGGTCTCGAAGTAGGCCTTGCGATACTTGCTTCCGTCGGGGTCGTTCCAGAAACCGATCGGCTGCGACGGAAACGGCGAGCAGCAGACCAGTTCGCCCTTTTGCCCGACGACCGGCCTGCCGGATTCGTCAAATGCGTGAACATCCATGCCCAGCCCGCGGCATTGAATCTCCCCGGCATAGACCGGCAAAATCGGGTTGCCGAGGATAAAGCAACTGATGATGTCGGTACCGCCGCAAATGCTTGAAAGCTGCAAATCAGCTTTGACGTTTTCGTAGACCCAATGGAAGTTTTCGACGGTCAGAGGCGAGCCGGTCGAGAGTACGGCCCGCAGTCGGGACAAATCGTGCTGCTCGCCCGGTTTAAGTCCGGCCTGGTCGCAGGCGGCGACGAATTTGGGGCTGGTTCCGAAGACGGTAATGCCCAGCCGTTCGGACAACTTCCACAACCGATCGGTCGTGGGATAGGCGGGGTTGCCCTCGTAGAGGACAACGGTGGCCCCGACGCCGAGCGAGCTGATGAGCCAGTTCCACATCATCCAGCCACAGGTTGTGAAATAGAAGATCGTGTCATCACGGCGCAAGTCGCAATGCAACATCAGCTCTTTCATGTGTTGGAGTAAAGTTCCGCCGACGCCGTGAACGATGCATTTGGGCACACCGGTCGTGCCCGAGGAATACATGATGTAGAGCGGATGATCGAAGGGAACGGGGGCGAAATCGCGGAAGGTTGAGTGCGATGGGCGTATGAACGCATTCCAGTTCACCGCGCCGCGGATGCTTGCGATCTGCGGCTCTTCGGGCATCGCCCGACTTAACCCGGCTTCGCCGGGGGGCACAGCCCCCTTCAGCCCGGCGTCGCCGGCGTCGAGAAACGGGACGATCACGACCTTTTCGATGCTCGGAATTCTTTCAACAATCCCGCGGACGCGTTCGAGCGAATCTATGCGCTTGCCGCCGTAGGAGTAGCCGTCGGCGCAGAAGAGCACTTTGGGCGAAATCTGGCCGAATCGGTCAATAACCCCTTCGATACCGAAGTCGGGCGAACACGAGGACCACACCGCTCCCAGGCTTGCCGCCGCGAGCATCGCGATGACGGCCTCGGGGATGTTGGGCAGGAAACCCGCGACACGATCGCCGCGCCCTACTCCGGCCTCGCGAAGCCCGGCCGCAC
>JBGTDB010000553.1:0-5116 GCA_041748515.1 Phycisphaerae bacterium | reverse complement strand
CCACGCCCAGCGCATCGCATAAGACATACCGATCGATGATTGTGTCGCCGACGACGAGCACGTTCAGGTCATTGAAACCATCAAACAATCGGTCAAACGAGGGCGCGTCGATCGAATGTTGTTCGCAAAGGCGCGGCAGTCGCTGGGCGGGCAACGCCCGCTTCAGACCGGCTTTGCCGGTCGCTGCGTCCTGGCCGCGGGTGCGATAGCCGATAGGTTTCTGCATCCCAGGCGGCCACGTTCCGTCGGCCTCCGTCGCAGCTCCAATTAAACGGGCGTCGTCCGCCGGTGTTTCGGTGTTCATTCGACCGGCGGAGCCGGTATAAAGCGGGCGACGCCCGCCGATCAGTTCGGTCGAACTGAAAACGATCTCACCGCTGGAATAGAGCATTCGGCCGCCATAGTTCTCGACGACGGCCTTTTCCGACAGAAAACCCGGATCCGTGGAAGATTCGTATTCGTGTCCCTTGACGTAGAGGTTCGGCCGAAGGGTGTCGAGAAGGCGCTCGGCGGTCAGCTCGGGATTGATGTAAACGTAATCGACCAACAGCAAGGCGGCGAGATTCTCGGCGCGTAGCTCCTGGGGAATGTACGGCCGATTGGGGCCCTTGTTGACTGCGAGATCGCCGGTCAACGATACGATCAGGACGTCGCCCTGGGCCCGGGCAAACTCAAGGTAGCGAACGTGTCCGGGATGGACGACGTCGAAGCAGCCGTGGCAATGCACGAGGGTTTGTCCCGCGGCGCGATGCTCAGCGGCGGCGCGAAGCAGTTCGTCCAGGCAAACGACTTTGTGCTGATACTCTTTGATCATGACCGGTCTTCAATCCGGCGCGAGTGATTTCACAACCTATGGCATTCGCAATCCGAACCGGCTCGGTTTGCTGTACTGCCAGAGTCGTTATCGGCAGATTTCGCATAGTCGCTCGCGGGAATCGACACCTGTGCGGTCGCGTTGGCGGGCCGCGCCCGCTTTGAGCCGGCTTCGCCGGCCGGTTAATGATTTCGCCCGGAGTGAATCGAGGCCGGGATCTGCGGTTGCAATGAATGGACGAACTTGTACGATGCACAGCAAGGCCGTAATGGCGACGGCTCTGCCCGCCGGTACAACTTTGGCGAAGAGGTCTCCGCCCCCGCCAGGGCCGGACTTTTTGGGTTGCGAATCGCCTGAACCTCATGACCATCCCCTGGACCCTTGAGCGCTATATTTTTCGTGAGATGGGCAAGACGTTTCTGCTCTCCGCGGTGGCCCTGACCGGAGTTCTGGGTCTGGGCGGCGGCGTGCGCGAGATGATCAAGCTCGGCGAGGTGACGCCGGGCCAATTACTGCGCATTCTGGCACTTGTGCTGCCGCTGGCATTGGCCCTGACACTGCCTGTGGCGACGTTGTTCAGCGCGGCGGCGACTTATGGACGAATCGCCGGAGACAACGAATTCGTCGCCTGCAAAAGCGGCGGTATTAACCTTCACATTCTCTTCCTGCCGGGGATCGTGCTGGGTCTGGTTTCGGCCACGGTCACGTTCTGTCTGATCAATTTCCTCGTACCGGGAATGCTCAAAAACCTCGATCAGTTTATCGCCGGCGACGTCGGCGTCCTGATCCAACAGCGGCTGAAGGAACCGAAGGGATTGCGGTTGCGCGATTTTCGAATGACCGCCGACTCCGTTTCGATTGATCGAGACGAGCGCCCGGCATCGGTGCCGAGTCCAGGCGGTCGTTCCACGCAGACCATTGTCTTGCGAAACGTGGCCTTCGTGGAGGTGGACCACGGCGAATGGGCCCGGTATGGCACCGCCGATGCCTTGTTGGCCGAGTTCGATCATCGCGGTGAGCGTTTGAATCTTCACGGGCGGCTGATGGGACTGACGTTTTATGATCGCCAGGAGGGCAGATTCGTCGAGCTTGCGCAGCAGACGGTGGCGGCGGACGAGCTGCCGGCTCTTTTTGGAATGAAACTAAAATTCCTCACTCTGGGGGAGTTGTGGCACTATCGCAATGCGCCCCATGAATGGCGAGAGGCTGCGGAAGTGATTGCCCGGGCGCGCGTTCTTGCTTTGCGGGAGGCGGTTTTTGATCGCGCGTGGGAGGAATGGACGCGCCACGAAGAGATTGTGCTGGCGGATGAACACGCATCGATTCGGATTCGCGCGAGCCAAGCGGCTCGAACGCCCCGCGACGGGGCCATTGAGTTGAGCGGCGTCTTGGTGGAAGAGACCTCCGGTGAACGCGCGCGAAGCTATAGGGCCGAGCGCGCGGTTGTCGAATTTGCCCGTGCGGAAACGGCGGCCCAATGCGCCGTTCGGCTCGACGCCTATGACGTCAGCGGCCAGACCGGCGACGCCGGTCAGAAGCGGGTGCCGCTCGCCGGCGAAGCGGCAGGGCGGCGGAGCAAGGCGATCTTCGGTCCGATCACGCCGCCGCATGACCTGCTTGAACGAATCGAAAACCTGTCGGTGGAAGAGCTGGTGGCGATGGAGGCCGCGGAGAGTGCAGCCCGTCTTGACCGTACTCTGCCGGTCGATTCTCGGACAGGTCTGGCTGGGCCGGCCGCGTCGAGCGAAACGAATGCAGTCACTGAACGATCCGTAAAGACGGCTCGCGCCGGTTCGGCTTCGGCGGGCGTTCGCGTCGCCTTAGCCGAGACTTCACGAACGATTTCCGCCACGCTGCACGAGCGGATGGCGTTCTGCGCGATCGTGATTGTGGTGGTGGTCCTGGCCGCGGCGCTGGGGATTGTGTTTCGGGGGGCGCACGTCGTGGTTGCGTTTGCCATCAGCTTTGTCCCGGCCGTGCTGCTGATCGTCTTCATCCTGATGGGCAAGCAGATCGCACTGAACGCCGACTTGCACGGCGCAGGCATTCTTCTGATCTGGAGTGGCATCGGGGTCGTGGCCCTGGTGGACTGGTGGGTACTGGCCCGTGTGGTTCGTCGATAATCGACATGACCGTTCTCGATCGATACCTGCTCCGCTCGCTGCTGATCAACTACATGATCGGTCTGGGCGTCATGCTCAGCCTGTACGTCGTCCTGGACTTGTTTGTCAACATGGACGAGTTCGTTGAGTCGAGGCCCGGTTTCTTCAAGGCTTTGGCGAACATGGCGGATTATTATGCCCCGAACCTGCTGCTGTATTTCTCGCAGCTTTCGGGCTTCATTACGCTCTTCGCCTGCACCGCCGTCATCGCCCGAATGCGCAAGTCCAACGAATTGACCGCGCTGCTGGCCTCGGGAATCAGCTTGTTCCGGGTGGCGCGGCCGGTTCTCGCGTTCGCCGTTGTGGCGACGCTGCTCCTTGCGGTGAACACCGAATGGCTGATTCCCTCGGTGGCCCACAAACTTTCGCGAAAACACGAGGAAGTCGCCGACGAGCGGGCGATCGAAGTGCTCTTTCTTCGCGACCGCGGCAGTGCGTTGGTTTCCGCGGCCCGATTCGATGTTAAGTCGAAGGAACTGGACCGTTTGTTGGTCCTGGTTCGCGACGAAGCGGGGTCGGTTGTTCAGACGCTAGAGGCGGATCGGGCCCTGTGGGTTCCGCCGGACCCGGTCCGACCGCGCGGTCACTGGGCCCTCGATCGCGGAAAATCAATCACCCGCAAGCTGGCCGGCGAGACCTCACTCGGGCCGCGCGAGCAGCAGGAAGTTTCCTATCCGGCTGTTTACGAGAGCGACCTGGATCCCAAGGGCATACAGTTGCGGCAGTCCAGCGGGTGGGTTCGCTACCTCAGCCTTTCGCAACTGCGCGAACTCGAAGATTCTGGCACGGCGGACCGCGGAGCGATTGTGCAGACGCGGCACGTGCGCATCGTCTCGCCGATTGTGAGTCTGCTGCTGGTGCTGTTGGGGCTGCCGTTTTTTCTGGATCGATCGCCCGCCAATATCTTGAACGACACGGGCCGATGCATGTTGGTCTGCGGACTTTGCTATCTCTTTACATTCATGTGCCAGAGCGTGCGGCTGGAGACGCTCTCGGCCGTGCCCGCCTGGCTGCCGATATTCTTCTTCGGTCCGATTGCGATTGTGCTCCTTGATCGAATCAAGACGTAAAGTTGAAGATAAATACATATCATTGGATTAGGTCTTCAAGCCGTCTCCGAGCGCATTTCGTAAGTGAATCCTGATGGGTCAATCCAATTGAACCCCAACGGCCTCGGACAAGAAATCGGCCATGAGGGTGTGCCCGGACTCGATTCGTAATCCTGTCTTGTTCGCGTCGACTTCGGTGAATCTCAGGCTGGCTGGAGCAGTCAGTTGAAAGTTCTTGCCGGCCATGCAGAACGGCGGCGGTGCGCTGGTGTGGACGCGGCTTCCAACCGGTGTGGGGTGGTCGGGGGCGATCAGGATGCGCCATTCACTGAATGTTTGCAGCTTTTGCAGCAACGGGCCGACTACGTGTCGGTCGATCTCTTCGATGGCGTTCACCTTGGCTGCGGCGTCCCCCTTGTGCCCGGCCTCGTCGGGAGCCTCGATGTGAGTGATCACAATGTCATATCGATCCAACGCATCGCAGGCGGCGCGGCCTTTGGCGGCATAGTCCGTGTCGAGATAGCCGGTCGCACCGGGCACGTCGAGAACATCCATGCCCACGGCCCTGGCAATGCCGCGGATAAGGTCCACGGCGCCGATCACCGCGCCATCACGACCGAATCGCTCGCTGAACGACTGTAGAGGTTTCGGTCGGCCCTGACCCCATAGCCAGATGCCTGTCGCCTGAGAGACTCCGCATCGGCGCCGGGCCACCGGGCTGCGCCCGGTTCTATCCGGCACTGCCGGCGGGCATCGCCCGGTTCCATGCGGCTTTGCCGCGTTTACCTCGTGGTCGGTAAATAGGACTTGTGCCCTATCCATGAGTCCGCGAACCCATTCTGCACCGGCCCCCCTGGGGAGGTGAGCGTCGATCGGTTGGTCGGGAATGTCGTGCGGCGGCGTGCAGCTCAACGGGGCACTGTCGCCCGGCTGCGAAGGGAATTGCCGCATTTCTACGCTTTGCACGAAGGCCGCGGGGGCGGGATCTACGATCATTAGATTGCGATACGAAACGCCACTGTAGAACCGCAGTCCATCGCTTCCTAGCTTCTCGTTCAAGAGCGAAATCAGGCGATTGGCCTCGGCCTGCC
>JBGTDB010000552.1:0-4148 GCA_041748515.1 Phycisphaerae bacterium | reverse complement strand
CGGGCCGTGCGCCTGCTGCAAGTCAACAACATTCCTATTTACGGATGTCTGCTGGTCGGGCGCGATTCGCCGGTCGGCGGATATTACGGATACGGCTACGGGTACGGATACGGGTACAACTACAACCGGTACTACAAGTATTACACGGAAGCAACCGAAAGCGGCTCGAAGAAGCCGCCGAGTCGTCGGTAGCAACCTTCGCCGCCCGCGGGCGGCGCTGCCATTTTCGAAGCCCCAACGTGATTCGTGGCCGCGTCATCGTCTGCATCGCCAGTTCGTGGGATTATGATCCGACGAGCAAGCATCACGTGATGAGGCTACTCGCAAAAAACAACGATATCGTCTGGGTCAACTACCACGGAACGCGAAAGCCAAGGATAAACGCGGCCGACGCTCGTTCCGCGCTTTCGGCGCTTCGACGATTCGCCGGAGGCGTGCGGAAAATCACGCCGGGCATGGTGCAAGTCACGCCCCTGGTCATCCCCGGCGCGTCGCGGCCGCGACTGGCGCGGCTGAGTCAGTCGCTGCTGGTCAGGCAGATTCGCGGCGCCATTCGAGCCGTTGATCCGGCGCGTTCGAAACCGCTTCAGGTGTGGAGCTTCGCCCCGGATGTTGATGAGCTGATCGGGCGATTCGATGAGGAATGCTTCGTATACTACTGCGTCGATGAGTTCGCCGAGTTCGAGGGCGTGGACGGCGAACGAATTCGAAAGTCGGAAGCTATACTCCTGAAGGAAGCCGATGTGGTGGTGACAACGTCCGCGACACTCCACGAGAAGCGGGTGGGACGTCGGCCGGATGCGATCCTGCTGCGGCACGGCGTAGATCACGATCATTTCTCGAAGGCCTTGCGCCGCAATCCGGCCCAGCCGGAGCCGCTGGACACCATTCCGCGACCGATGTTCGGCTTCTTCGGAATGATCCACCATTGGATCGATGTGGATCTGATCGCGGCGGTGGCCGAGCTACGACCGCACTATTCGTTTGTGCTGCTCGGCGAATCGCTGACCGACGTATCGACCCTGCGTCGAATTCCGAATGTCTACCTTCTTGGCCGTCGGCCCTATGTCGAACTGCCCGCGTATTGCGCTCAGTTTGTGGCCGGGTTGCTGCCGTTCCGTCGCACGTCGATGACGGAGAACGTCAATCCGATCAAGCTTCTGGAGTATCTTGCCGCCGGTCTACCGGTGATTTCCACTGCGATTCCTGAGGCCCTACGAATCGGCGAGCCCGTCCAGACGGCCGACACGCCCGCGGAATTCGCCCGGGCCTGCGATGTCGTCGCGGCCGGACCCAGCCCTGCAAGACGCAGGGAAATCAGCGGCGGCGTTGCGAATGAGACCTGGGCGGCGAGAGTCGACCAACTGTCTGCGCTGATCGGTCAAAAGTTAACCCAAAGCCGATCGCGCCATCGCCGGTCAATTCCGCTCTTGGCGCAAGTTCGCCTTGGCGGTCGAATTGCTCCCACGGCCGGTCGCGTCTAACATTGGCGCAACAGGTTTGGAGATCGACTGCCAGTGGTTCGTTTGTTTCGCATTAAATTCGCCGCCTTGGCGGCTTCGGCGACTTGCCTGGTCGGGGCGTGCGGCAACCCGCCCGGGATATTCGCGAACCAGATCATCGGAGCAGACGGACGACCGATTCACCTTGAGCAGATCGAAGCCATAGTGGACGATTCCGCGCTCACCGCGGACCAGAGGCGCGACGCCCTGCGCAACCTTGGCATCCATGACGAAAAACTCATCGACGCGCTCCTGACCCTGTAAATCGGCCATCGTCCCGAACAAGCTCTTCGATCTTGTATCCAAATCATAGTGCCTCGATTTCGAATGGATTCGAACCGAGACTTGCTTGACACTCAATTTGGGCGGTCTAGCATTTCCTGACAAGATGTCGTTCTGCACGACCGGCATTGCGTGCCTGAGACGGGCGTTGTCGGCCGGTGCGGTCGGCGTGAGGCGGCGTTTATCCGCCGGATTCTCGCGGCGATGGAACCATGTTTACCGGGATTGTGGAATCAACGGGGCTTCTCACCGATACGGCGCCGAGCGCGGCGGGTCGGCGGCTGCGCGTTGAAATCGGTCCCGTTTCCAAAGAGTGCAAGCCCGGCGACAGCATTTCCGTGAGCGGCACCTGCCTGACCGTCGCCGCCATCACCGGTTCATCAGTCGAGTTCGACGTCATTGGCGAAACGCTGGCCCGCACCACCCTTGGCACGTGGAAAGCCGGCGATCGGGTGAACATCGAGCGTTCCCTTCGCGTCGGCGATCGATTCGACGGGCACTTTGTGCAGGGGCACGTGGACGGCACCGCGACCGTCGAGTCGCTCGCTGACGCCGCCGGTGAATTCCTTATCTGGCTGCGGCCTCAGGACGTGATCCGTCCTTATATCATTCCTAAAGGGTCCGTTGCGATTGACGGCGTGTCGATGACCATCGCGGCGATGCACGGGCCGCTCTTTTCGATCGCACTGATTCCCACGACGCTTCAACGCACCACCCTGGGCGAACTACGGGCTGGCGACGTCGTCAACATCGAAACGGACGTCGTCGTCCGGACGATCGTTCATCGGATGACCTGCTTGAGCGACCAAGGGCCTGCGCCGGCGGAATTGCAAGGGGTCGGTGCTGAATGAGCACGGCATGGACCCATTCCGATTCGCCCAACGGCCGCACCAGAGGCGAAATCAACGGTAAGCCGCTGATCGGAATCAGCATGGGCGATCCGTGCGGGATCGGCGCGGAAGTGATTGTCAAGGCCTTGGCCGATCCGGGCGTTCGGGCGGAGGGCCGATTCCTGATCTATGGGTTTGACGACGTGCTCTCGGCCGCGGCCGACGACGCGGGAATCCGACCGTTCTGGTTCAAGGTCGGCTACGAAGACGCTCGCCGGATCGACAGCGGCGTGGTGGTCGTTGACTTTGAGAAGGACACAGCCGGGTTCTGGGTGCGGGCCCGGCCGACGGCCGAGGGCGGGCAGGCGTCGCTGCGATTCTTTGACGAAGCAATCCGATCGGCCCGGCGCGGAACGATCGACGCCCTGGTGACCGGTCCGATCCACAAAGTGAGTTGGAAGCTCGCCGGTTGCACATATCCCGGGCATACGGGCAAGCTCGCCGACGAACTGGGCATCAAGCGATATACAATGGCGTTTCTGGCCGGGCCCCTTCGTGTCGCCTTAGCCAGCAGCCACGTCGGTCTTTTCGAATTGCGCGATCAATTCACCATTGGGCTGGTGTTTCAACCAATCGATCTGCTGCACCAGGCGCTCACCCAGTGGTTCGGCATCGAGCAACCGCGCATCGCCGTATTAGGCCTGAATCCTCATGCGGGCGAAGGTGGTATTCTCGGCGACGAAGAGTCACGGGTTATCGAACCGGCGATGCAGATGGCCAGCACCCACGGCATCGAAGTCGAAGGCCCATTTCCTTCGGATACGTTCTTCCTTCCCGATTCGCGCGGCCGCTTTGACGGCGTGGTCGCCATGTATCACGATCAGGGGCTTATTCCGGTAAAAATGCTGGCGTTCGACCGAGCCGTGAACATCACCCTCGGCCTTCCGGTTATTCGCACCAGTCCCGATCATGGAACGGCGTTCGATATCGCAGGCACCAATCAGGCCGATCCGGGGAGCATGAAGGAAGCCATTCTCATCGCCTGCCGCCTCGCGGCCAATGCAAAATCGATCCCTCCCAAAGCACAGACGCGATGTCCGGGCGAATCCGCGGTTGTTTCCTGAGTTAGCCATGGGGCAATTAAACGCCGCGGCCGGTTGACGGGTAATCGGCGTGAGTCTATTGACAGTGAGATTGAAAATCTGAAATGCTACAATTCAGACTCCGCCCGGCCTTCTCTTGGTGCTCGACCAAGCAGTTCTGAAACATTCGGCTGTTCGATCATGAATTTCGCGTTGACCGCCTGTTGTTCGCACAGGTAATAGATCGCCCTCACAACCGACCCGTAGTCCAGCCCCAGGCCGGAGGCCATGCCGCGAAGGTCTGTCCCCGCGGGCGCACCCAGCAATTCGACAAGTCGCGGAACATCCAGAGGCGCCGGAATCGGTGGAGACGTAGTACCGCTGGCGACAACCGTCCGAAGGATAGTCAACTCTTCGGCGTCATGGTCGGCGTTGATGGTCACGCTGCCATC
>JBGTDB010000551.1:0-6297 GCA_041748515.1 Phycisphaerae bacterium | reverse complement strand
TCAGGCAGCCGATCAGGCCGGGCTCGGAAGGCTCGCCTTCGCGATTGAAGAAGACGAGGCCCTTCGAGGTGCCGGTGTTTGCAATATGGCCCTCGTCATTGCCGCTTGGTGCGGTGGCAGTTCTTTCCCTGGGTGGGTTGCGCAGAGGTACGGGAATGTGGGTAGCCAGGAAGGGCGCCGCGGCGTGACCGTCTACCGGGCGTTGCCCGGTTTTTACCTGCGAAGCCGGGGCGTGGCAGCCGGTACAAAGTGAGTCGTTGGCCGGAACGGATGGCGGGCCCAGCGGAGCGAACCACATCGGATGCCTTTGCCCGCTCCTTACTTGTCGCGGTTCTGAACTGACTTCACCGCCGGGTGCAGCCCGGTTTGAACCGGCTCCGCCGGCGGGCGATCTGAAATCGGCCGGGGTATGGACTCGGTGGCACGGGCCGCAGGCGTCGTCGGCATAGGGGATGCCGGCAAGGAGGGCGGGTTGATGAAGGCTCGCGTCGATGGTGCGCTGTTCTGGATGGCATTCGAAGCAGAGGGCTCGCGTCGGTTGAGACGGATCGAGTCGAAGCATGGAGCGGACGAGCTGCGTATCAGCGTGGACGTTGTGACAGGTAGCGCAACTAATCGATCCGGTTTCGGCAACGTGGAGGCCGTCGAAAAGCGGCAGGTTGATCTCCGCCGATGTCCGTGCGTTGCTACCGAAAGAAGTGGGGTGAATGAAATCCGGCGAGGGCGGCAGGCCGGCGAAGCCGCCGGGGGCAGCCCGGCTTGATCCAGCGAAGCTGGTTTGGTGGCAGGCGATGCAGAAGTCGTCGGCGCGGGCGGGCGGGTTGTCGGTGGCGGCCCAGAGGAGCGGGCCCTTGCCGCGATGGGCGGAATGGCAGAACAAGCATGAGCCGGACTCTGCGGGTGTCTGAGAGAGAGCGTTGGTCAGTTCGTCCCAGTTGATCGGCGATTCACCCGCAAAGTTGGTATTTGGCGGACGTTGCCCGTCGGTCGGGATCCCCTCATCGAAATCGACCCGGGCTTGTGTCATCCTGGCGGCGAAGTCGTGCGGGCCGCCGAGCATCGGGGCCTGGTCGGCATGACAGTCGAGGCAGAGAGCGTTCGAGCGTGCCGAGGTCGCCAGAAGTGATTCTTCGGGGACCGCGTGGTGCATCTTGTGGCACGACAGGCAGTTCAAGTCCCGCGAGCCGTCGCCGAGCCTCAAACCCAGAGCGGTGGACACCTGGTCAGGCCGTAGCGGGCCCGAGACGGGGTGGCCGAAAGTCGATTCGACGAAGTGGGCGGCGTCGATCTGCTCGTGACACGAAAGACAGAGACGGTTGGGCTGTTCCGGCATCACCAGAAGCGACTCAGTGGCCGCACCGTGAGCGGTATGACAGGCCAGACAGGTGACCTCGCTCTCGCTTGCGCCGAGGCGGGCCCCGGCGTTCAGCAGCTCCGTGGGGGTCTTGAAGTTCATGTTGGCCAGAGGGTGCATGCCGGCCGAGGATCCGTGGGTGTGGGAGGCGTGACACGAAACGCACAGTTCGACCGGGTGCTTCTCAACGCGAAGGAAAACAGCGTCTCGAAACGTGTGGCCTGAGCCGGCGCGGGTATGGGCCGAATGGCAAGTTCGGCAGGAAATGGCGCCGTCGACGAGCGGAAGTCGGCGCGGCACGTTCATGTCGGTCGGCGGCTTGATGCCCGTAAAATGGCCGTGATCCCGCCAGACCATTCGGCGGGAATCGACGACCGATCCGTCGTGGCAGGAAAGACAGACCTCCTGGCGGGCGGCGTACGGTTGCGAGCCGACGTCGGGCGGCAGGGGGACGAGGCTCGACTCGATGCGGTCGCGGATTTCGGGCATCCAATCGACGTGGCAGGCGATGCAGTCGCGCGGTTGCTGAACCGGCGGACGGGCGGCGCGGACCGGCGGAGGGGGAACGGATTCGCTCCGAGTGAGGCGAAGCTTGCGGACGCGGTTTTCGGCTAGCTCAACGACGTAAAGATCATTTTGAGCGTCGAAGGTGATGCCCATCGGGTGCGAGAGTCGTAGCGGCTCTCCACCGGGCGCAGCCCGGTTTGATCCGGCTCTGCCGGGATCATCGCGCACCACGTCGATGAACCGACCCTCGGGCGTGAAGGCCTGAACGACACCGAGCGTGTTGTCGGAAACCCAGATGGACCCGTCGGAATGGATGGCCAGGCCCGTCGGGCGAAAGAGATGGCCCGGCGTCAGGCCCAGCGACCCGATGCTTCGTAGCGGATTGCCACCCGGAGTGAAAACCTGAATGCGGGCGTTGATGGAGTCGGCCACGTAGACATCGCCGACGGGCAAAGCGATGGAAGGAAGCGCTCCCTCACGGTCGCGGCTCGAATTCCCGGCTTCGCCGGGCGATCGACCGGGCTGTATGGCGACGGCCACCGGGTATTGAAGGCGCCCGAGGGCATCGCCATATCCGCCGAACGACCGCCAGGTCTTGGACGGAAGATCCAGCTTGTGCAAAAGGTGGGCGTCGTTATCGACGATCCAGGCGGAAACGCCGTCGGCGGTTGGGAGAACATCAGTGATGTCGGCGACTTTTCCCTCTTGCGATTGCGGGCCGGGAATGATTGAATCCAGGCTTCCGTCGGCCCCTCGAACGACAACGCGGTGGTTGCCTGTATCCGCAATCCACAGCCGTCCCTCTGCGTCGAAACGCATATTGAACGGGCGGGAAAGGGATTCACTCGCGACGCGGTCGAAAGTGTGCTTCACCTTGCCAGTCGGATCGCAAACGACAATGCGATGGTTGACGCCGTCGGCAATGTACACGTCGCCCGAGGCGTCTACGGCCACCCCGGTGGGCATGTGAACCGGGGGATCAGGCTGCGTCACGGGATAGGCCTGAACCGTTGTGCCGCGAATAGGCGAGGCGGCGGCAAGACCCGCAGCGCTAATTAGGACCGACGCAACAGCGAGCCATTGCAGGGCGATCGTCGTACTTCGGATTGGATTGTGACGCCTGGCAGACCGTGGCAAGCTGTGTGGCACGGGCGTCCGGGCAACGCCTGGTTCGAACCGACTGTGCCGGTCGCCCGTGATTTCACCGCCGAGATGGCGGTGCCACAAAGTGTCCCGCAACTTCTGCCACAGGTTACTGGGCACGCTAATCACCCCTGGAGCCCTCCAGTACCTGGGACATGAAGAAAGGCTGGCCGCTTTCGATGCTGAGCACCTGGTTGATAATCACGCTGCCCTGAAGCTCGCGAACACGCGCAGGCGAGTAGCCCAGATCGCCAAAGTCCATGAGCGTCGGCTCAGCCGAATGGCACGGCGTACACAGAACGCCAACCGGTGAAACGCCTTGATGCACGGTGTCGAGCAGGGCCTGTCGCTGTTTGTCGGAGAGCCTGTCACCCTGGTTTCGGAAGGTTTCAGCGGCATCAAGTTGGGCCTGGGTTGGCCGGCCCAGCATCCGGTCGCCCTCCCATAGTGCAATCTTGGCTTGGTACTCTCCATGGACGTGTAGCGAGACGGGGGTGTACATGTCCTCAATGACCGACTGCCAGAGTCGGCTGTCGATGTTGACAGTCTGCAACCGAAGCAGCCACGTTTGAAGCTGGGCGTGCTGCCTGCTGTCGGCCGAGGCCTCAGTGAGCAAGTCGATCAGCTTCGCATTAATCGCCCGCCGACCGGGAAGATCGACTCTTTCCGAAGCCAGTTCGGGATAAAGGCGCTCGAGTTCGGAGGAAAGCCTAAGAATCGCCGGAGCGATCCGGGGCCTGCGATCCGTGAGGTCGAACCACTGGGCGCTCTCGGCCTGTCCGGCGCTGAACGAGTGGCAGACCATGCAGTCCAGAAAAGTCGCGTGCATGTTGGCGAAGGCGCGAAGCTCGACGCGATTGCCGTGCGGAAGCGGGCTGTGACAGCCGGAAGTCGTGCAGTTGTTGCCAATGTCGTTGTTAAACCAGGGCGGAATCTTGTGGTAATGAGCAAGTGGGCCGCGAATCTGCGTAGCGTCCTGCGGTCTTGCCGTCGGAGTGGCGGAGGCGAGCAAAGCTTCGGAGCTGAGTCGCGTAGGGACTCCGACGATCTCGACCGGGGCGACCTTAGTGGCCAGGAGCTGGTTCCCGAGGTAGCGAAGCGACGCAATGCTGATGATGAAGATCAGACCGAGCAGGGCGGCGCTGTAAAGGCGCATCATGATCTGTCGAGTCAGGTAGCCGGCGGTCCACTCCGGCGGCGGCGGCGGATCGGCGTGAAGGCCCAGCCGCTCGGCGACTTCGTCGAGTTGACCGGCATGCCCCTCGGCGACTTCTTCCGGCGGGATCTGGCCGGTGAAGGTTCCGAAGGACATGGGGAAAACCGACGGGGCGAAAATCGCGCCGAACATGTGGACGACGGCCACGTGGACAAAGGCCAGGTAGGCCTCGTACGTGTGGATAATGTAGGCGAAGTTGAGGGCCCTGCCGGTGGCGTATTCGACGACATAGGCCGCCTGCCACAACACCAATCCGCTCAGGCCCAAAATCGGCATTCCCCAGAACACCGCCCAATGCTCGAACTTCTGCATGAAGTTGAAGTGCGGGAATTTGGGGCGGTGCTTCCGCCAGAAGAGGAGGAACTGGAAGAGGTGCAAAAAGTGCCTAAGGTCGTCGCGGGTGGCGACCATTCGGCCGCGCAGGGCGATCCGCCAAACAGGCTCCTGGGAGCCCTCAGCCCGAAGGCGTCGAATTTTTTCCGCAACGGCGAACGCAATGTACCCGATGTGATAGAAGAACGCGACGATGCTCAGCGTCCCGGCGGCGCGGTGGATCCATCGGGCGTTGGGCAGACCGCCCTGCAATTCGATCATCCACGAAGCCCACTCCCGGTCGGCAAACTTCAGAGGCATGCCGCTGATGACCAGCAGCAGGAACAGGACCACCAGCACCCAATGCTGGATGCGTTCGTGGACCGACATTCTGGTCAGTAACTGCCGGCCGATGGGGTGAGCATTGACCTTTCGGGCCAGCTCAACGCGCTGGGCGTGGTCGCGGTCCCAGCGGCGGAAAATGGTGTTGAGCAGCTCGAGGTGAATCATCAGAAAATAAACGACCATCACTCCCGCAGTGAGAATGATGAATCCGGCCGCGACGTAGAACTCGACGGAGCGGACCGTGGGGTCGATGTTCAAGTGGACGGAGGCGGCGCTGATGCCGGGGGCGGCTCCCGGATGGCACTCCGTCGTGCGGCAGGAATGAGGAAGCTGGGTTTCGTGGACCGACGACTGGGGATGGCTCGCGGCCAGCATCAGGTGTACGTCGCCCGAGGGGGAAGCGTGACAGTCGATGCAGGTGGCCGTTTCGGTGCTGCCAAGCAGGGCGGCTTTGCCGTGGAAACTGTGCAGGTAGCTGGCGACGGCATCGTGCCCGCCTTGTTGAGCGATGACTTCCCGGTCGCTGTGGCAGACGGCGCAGATCTGGGCGAGCTGCCGCAGAGGCCGCGTGGGCTGGAGCCGACCGAGCACGTGCCGGGTGAAGTACTCCGTGTCCAAGGGGAGCGTTTCGTTGTGACAGGTGTCACAACGGGTTGCCGGGTCGCATCCCACAAGGCCGGAACCTAACGAGCCACGGCCGCCGAGGAAGCGGCCGGATTGAATCCCTTCCGGAACGCGGAACACCGGCTCGTCGTGGCAATAAAGACAGTTCGATTGACCAGCGCGGAGCAGCGGAGGATCAAAAGGCAGATTGGCCAGCGCCGCGGCCCCGTGGCTGCTTTGGTCGAGCACTTCGGCGATGCTCTTGTGACTGAATCGGGTTTCAAACCCGGTGGCCGTCGTGATGTGGCAGGTACGGGTGCAATCGACGGGCGTTCGCACTTGGTGAGGAATGACGGCCACTTCCTCGCGCACGTGGCAGGCCGTACAGCGGAGACGAGCGTGCGGACCCTGAAGGTTTGCGTGGTACTCGGCATCGTTGAAGAACAGGCGGACCTCGTCGGATTCAGGCTCCAGGCGGCTGAGCCCGCGGAACTTGTGGCACGACAGGCAATTCTCGGGATCAGCGAACGCCCGAGCACGAGCCGGTAGGTGCGTCGGAGCATCCTGTCCGCCGGGTGGTTGGAGGGCGTGGACGGTTGTCCCTGCGCCCAGGGAAAACACGGCGAGTGACGAAGCCATGAGGCGAAAACGCTCGGTACCGCGACCGACAGGGAGCGGAGTAAGAATGCGACGAACTGACGAAAGCATGAAGGCACAAATGCACGAAAGCACAACGCGGGGCAGTGACTCCCAGGAAAAGCACCGAAACTCAAGATTTTTGATCGTCATGGCCTTCTAATCGCTCCCTCACGGTCGC
>JBGTDB010000550.1:0-4657 GCA_041748515.1 Phycisphaerae bacterium | reverse complement strand
CCGCGCCGCTGTCGCAGCCAAACGTGCTCGATGCTTCCGCCGCGGCCGATCATCTCAAGGGTCAACCGGGGGCGGCGCTTCGGCCGCGCGTTCAGGTTCAGCCCGCGGTGATTTCCATTACCACCTCGGCCAACGTGCTGGACGTCTCGGCTGTCGTAGACGCACTGAAGGGCATTGCCTATCCGTACCCGCCCCCCGCGCCGTGCTGGCCGTAGACTTCCGGTACTCGAACTGGCGGCGGTCTCGTCAGGGCCCGTGGTTCCCGTATACTTTCCCAAAGATATACCGGTGCGAAAAAACGAGGAGTGCGCGCTCATAACGTGCGGCCGTAATGACCGATCAGCAACCTATCGAGAAAACCTACGACCCCCGGGCCGTCGAGCCGGAGATGTATCGCCTGTGGGAGCAGTCCGGGGCGTTTGAATCCCGGCCGGACGGCAGTCCCCATGCGCGGACGTTTACCATCGTCATCCCCCCGCCCAACGTGACTGGGGCTCTGCACCTGGGCCATGCTCTGAACAACACGTTACAGGATATTCTTGTTCGTTATCACCGGATGCGCGGCTTCAACACGCTCTGGCAGCCGGGGACAGACCACGCGGGCATCGCCACGCAGGCGGTCGTCGAGCGGCGCATCCGCGAGCAGGAGGGCAAGACCCGCTTTCAGCTTGGGGCGACGAAAGAGGAAGCGCGTGAGGAACTGGTCCGGCGAATCTGGCAATGGAAGGACGAATACGAGAAGCGGATTATCAGCCAGCTTAAGCTGATGGGCTGCTCGTGCGACTGGGGCCGCAACCGGTTCACCCTCGACGAGGGGATGTCGCGGGCCGTGCGGCACATGTTCTTTAAGTTGTTTAAGGACGGCCTGATCTTCCGCGGCAAGCGCCTGGTCAACTGGGACACACAGCTTCAGACGGCCGTCTCCGACGACGAGGTGTATTACGAAACGGTTAAGGGGCATTTCTGGCACATTAAGTACCCGGTTATCAAGACCGACGAAGCCACCCTTGACGCTTCGCGTAACGGGCAGGCTGCGCCACGAAGCCACGAAGTCGAGCCGAGCCGCAACGATCCGAGCCGCGACCGTAAGCGAGCGGTTGCCGCCAGTGACGAAGCGATGTCATCTCCCCCCCATCACGAGGGGGGGCCAGGGAGGGATTCCAACGAGCCGGAGTATGTCATCATCGCCACCACTCGGCCGGAGACCATGCTGGGTGATACGGCCGTCGCGGTGCATCCGGACCCAGAACGGTTTTTCGGAGATCAAGAGGCCCGCCTGCGCGATGAGTTTCAGAAAACCACGGGCCGGGAGCAGCAGGCGATTAAGGATAAGCTGGAGGCCCTGGCCGAGCGGCGAGACACGCACCTGCCGCTGCTAACGAAGTTGGCGGACATGGCCCGGGCCGGGCGAAAGGTGCGGCTGCCGCTAGTCGAGCGCGAGATTCCCCTGATTGTTGACGAATGGGCCGACCCCACGCTGGGTACCGGCTGCGTGAAGATTACGCCCGCACACGACCCCAACGACTATGAAGTGGGGCTGCGGCACAAACTGGGGATGATCAACGTGCTGACGCCGGAGGGGAGAATCGCGCCGACCCCTGAAAACGTCAACAGCGAGAAATATGCCGGGCTGGCCTTTTCGACCGACGGCCGGGCGAAGGTCGTCGCCGATCTGGAAGCCGCTGGATTTATCGATCACGTCGAAGACCGCGACATCGAACTGGGGCACAGCGACCGCAGCAAACTGCCGATCGAGCCGTATCTTTCGGACCAATGGTTTGTCAAAACGGCCGAAGCGACAGAGCGACATAGCGACGAATCGACGAAGGGGTTGGCTGATGCGGCGATGGAGGTGGTAGAGAACGGCCGCATACAGGTCTTTCCCTCGCGATACGCCAAGAGCTATCTCGACTGGCTGGGCGAAAGGCGAGACTGGTGCATCAGCCGGCAACTTTGGTGGGGACATCGACTTTCAGTCTGGCGAGGATGGGCGATCCCGCCGGACGACTCACTTCCGGACAATGACCCCCAACGTATTGCTCTTAGTCGGACCTTTCAGATCAATATGCTTCGCAGGCTTCTGGAGGCAATTGGAGTTGCCATCGATGAATATCACATCGTTGAATCTGATTCGGATCCCCTTGAGTTCCGAATCTATGTTCGAACGAGCAAATGCTATCAATTTTTAGAGAGGTTGGAGCCTTACAATGACATTGAGGGCTATCCTGAGCTTCGACCCATAGCGCAGGAATTGGAATTGGCGCAGTTTGACCAAGACCCCGACGTTCTCGACACATGGTTCTCCTCGGCCCTTTGGCCGTTCAGTACGCTGGGCTGGCCGGAGGAGACGCCGCATCTGAAGCAATACTATCCCGGCTCGGTGTTGTGTACTTCGCGGGACATTATTACCAACTGGGTGGCCCGGATGGTGATGTTCGGGCTGTATGCCATGGGCGAGGTGCCATTCGACCATGTCTACATTCACCCGAAAATTCTCGACGGCCGCGGCGAGACCATGAGCAAGTCCAAGGGCAACGGCGTTGATCCGGTGGACATCATCCACACCAACGGGGCCGACGCCCTGCGCTATACGCTGGCCGACATGACCACCGAGACGCAGGACATCCGTATGCCGGTGGAATACGCCTGCCCGCACTGCGGCACGCTGATTGACCAGGGCGCGGCCCTCAAAACCGAGGAGCAGAATCGAAAATCCCGCGGGCAGAAACTCGAGCGCAAGCTCCAGCCCGCCGACATCACGCGAATCGCCTGCACGAACAAGGAATGCGGCAAGCCTTTCGCCACGCAATGGGCCGACACCGCTGCCAAGCAGGAACTGGGCCTGGCCCGCGAAACCTCCGACAAATTCGAGATCGGTCGCAACTTCTGCAACAAGCTCTGGAACGCCGCGCGGTATGCATTCATGAATCTGGAGCGAGCCGCGGACTTCAGTCCGCGCGGACTTTCCGATACACCGCCAGCCGTCGGGTTGCTTCCGGAAGACCGATGGATCCTGGCCCGGCTGTCGCAGACCATTCGCCGGTATCATCACCTGATTGCCCAGTACCAGTTCGCGGCGTCGGTGAAGGAACTGCGCGACTTTTTCTGGGATTCCCTTTGCGATTGGTACATCGAACTGACCAAGGCGAGACTGAGTGACGAAGGGGGAAAGGCGAGCCACGAAGCCACGAAGCCACGAAGTGACGAAGGAAAGGATGACGGATTAAACGGAGGCGCGCACCAGAACACAGTTCCCGGATCACCAGATTACCAGACGACCCAATCAGAAAGCCGAGAAACTGCCCAACAGGTTCTGGCTTTTTGCCTCGATCAAGTCCTCCGCCTCTGGCATCCGACCATTCCTTTCATCACCGAGCGGCTCTGGAAGCAGCTCAACGAGATCATGCCGCGGCGAGGATTGCCCGGTATCGTGGAACTGAAAACTGACGGGCCATTGATTTCGGCCGAGTTCCCGCCGGTGAACGCCTATCCGGCCCTGGACGACGAGGAAATCCTGGCCACCTTTTCGGCGTTGCAGGACGCGACGCGCGGCGTGCGAGACTTGCGCAGCGCTTCCAACGTTCCGCCTAAGGAGCGGCCCGCCGTAACGGTTGTCGTCCCGCCGGACCGGCTCGAAGCCTTTCGGAGCCAGGCGCACATTGTGCGGCACATGGCCGGCATCGGGGAGTTGAACCCCGTCGATTCCGGTCGTCGCCCGCCGAACGCGGCCAGCATGACCCTGGGGGCCCTGCGCATCTTCATCCACGACATCAGCGACGACGCGGCCGAGCGCGAGCGCGCTACCAAGGCCCTCGCCGACGCAGAGCGCCAAATCGCGGGCAAGGAGTCGAAACTGTCCAATGAGAAGTTCGTGGCCAACGCCAAGGCAGAAGTCGTCGAGGCCGAACGGCAGCGCCTGCACGAGCTTGTAACCCAGCGCGACACGCTGAAGGCGCATCTGGCCGAGCTCGAACAATAAGCGAGTGTCTCAAGTTCCGGCTTTCGCCGGCGGGACGCCGGTGCCACACCGGTTCTCGAAATAAACTCTAAGGAGGCAAAGCATGGGCGGACCTGATTTGAAACCCGGAACCATCGGATGGCAGGACTTGACCGTGCCCAACGCCGACGCCGTTCGTGATTTTTACGCCCAGGTGGTCGGCTGGCGACACGAACCGGTCGATATGGGCGGCTATAGCGATTACAATATGATGCCGCCCGGCGGAGGGCCGCCTGCGGCCGGTATTTGCCACGCCCGCGGCGGCAACGCCGACCTCCCCGCCCAATGGCTGCTATACATCACCGTCGAAGACCTCGAAGCGGCCGCGAAGAAATGCACTGAACTAGGCGGCGAGATTCTCGCGGGCCCGCGCGCCGTGGGCCGCGGCCGATACTGCGTCATCCGCGATCCGGCCGGCGCGGTCTGCGGGCTGTACAGCCAGCCGAAGCAATAGCAAGGGAAATATATCTTGCGAGTAGCACCGCTGTTCCTCGTGGCTACGAAAGACGCCAAAATTTCCTCATTCGGACTTGCAATGTCCGGACGCTATCCTTAGCCTCTTATCAGTTGGCGCGAAATCCAGGCAAACGGCCTACTAGTGCTACGACGCATCAAAAACTACGAGTTGAAGATAACCGCTCCCTAACGGTCGCGGCTCGG
>JBGTDB010000549.1:0-13761 GCA_041748515.1 Phycisphaerae bacterium | reverse complement strand
GTTCCCATCCATTCGCCCGAATCTGCGTCGATGACGCACAGCACGACCAGGCCCTCGCGCAACACATGGTAAACAACCCAGGGATAAGTGGCGCGCAGGGGGCCCACGGCGGGCGGGCGTCTCGCGTGGTGCCAGAAGACTTTGCCCGTTTCGATCGAAATCGCGGACATGTCGCCGTTATCGCGAATGCAAATGAGACGATCGTCCATCATCGAACATCCGCGGATGGCGCCGCCTTCTTCCCAATCGCCGGCGGGGTCCAATACGTGGTCCGGTCGAGACCCAAACGTCCAGCGGCTCGCGCCTGAGCTTGAATCAAGCGCGATGATCTCAAACCTCGATTTAATGAGGGTCACGTCGTCCCGCGATGCAATCAGATCGATATCGGTCTTCGCCGCCAGTTCGTGGTCCCAGATGGATTCGCCCGTGGCGGAATCGAACGCGCGAACCGTTTCGCCCGTAGCCGCGAAATAGCGCGACCAAACCTGGCGCGGGGCTGCCGAGAATCGCGGTCGAAGCAGTTGCGTGTCTCGCGGCCAGGCCTGAGTCATTCGGACCGAAAGCGGCAGTTCGATTCGCGGGCGCGGCGGCTCGACTTGCGTCTTTGCCTGGGCGAACCGTTGGCGATATTCAAGCAATGTCGTGCGCTTCCCGCCGAGGACGATCGTTGCCGAAGGCAGTTCGCGATCGGCCTTGGTCAGCCAGCGGTACGCATCAGCGACTCGGCCTTCGACGCATCCATTGCCGCACGAGGGAGCCATTGCGTCCGCGATTTTTCGAGCAATGTCGGCGCGGTCGACGGACTCAGGATAACGTGCGTAGGCCCGGGCGTAAGGTCGCCAGGCGTCGGCCCGCCTTCCAGCTTCGATGAGCCAGTCGCCGTAGGCCACCAGGGCTCGCCCGGCCGTCTGCGTGTTGGGATAGCTTTCGATGATTCGACGAAAGGCCGCATCCGGATCGGCGGACAGTGGTTGCAGCTCGGGAATCTCGGCCGGCCCGTCGTTTCGATCGGCGGCGGCGGCAATGGCGCCCTTTAGCCATTGGGCGGCATCGTTCTCAAACTCGGCATGGATTCTCCGGCCGTGTCTGTCGATCAGGGCGGCGATGCGCCGCTCGGCCTCGACGGCCGCGCTTTCGCCGCCGGATGACTTCTCCCGAACTCTGATCGGGCGCAAGGAGCGGTCTAACAAAATTTGCTGATAAAGACGAACCGCATATTCAACGTCGGAATGATTCTCGAAGATTCGTCCGAAGTGCAGTCTGTACTCGACGTTGGATCGGGAATCACCGGCGTGTTCACCCGCATAAGCACAGAGCGTACGCAGCGCTTCCGACTCCTTGCCGGACTGCAACCCGCCCTTGGCAGCCTGTTGCGACGCGACGGCACCGGCCAGTTTGAGCACATCGGCAAAGAGTCGTGATCGCAAGGGAGACGGATCGGGCGTTCGAATTCCGGCCAGGCGGCGCACGGCATCATGCAGTGCCTCCAATGCCTGGTCGAACTCGCCGGCGCCAATTGCAACTTCGATGAACTCCAGTGCCGGTAATGGGTCGCCGGGCGACGCCGCCATTCGATCACGCAGCGACTTCCAGATGTCCGCTTTGGCCAGAAAAACCGCAATTGCCTCGGGCTCGGCCATGATCAGACGATCGGGCAATGCGATCAGATTGCCCCCTCGCCCCGCGGCGTCCCAGGGGTGGTCCGTCCGAGATCCACTCGATACGTCGAAGCGGCTGAGCCCCATTGTGGTTGGAACGAGTAGTTCTCCGCCCGCCCAGGCAGGCCGACCGGTAGCCGTGGCCCCTCGAGACAGGCCGGCCGCAAATCGAAGAGCCCTGGAGGCAACGTCAAAACAGAATACCCCATCGCCCCACCCGCAAAGTAGTTGATCGCGCACCCCGAGCACCAATTGCAGATTCATGAGTTCGGCCGCGCGAATGGAATGAATGAGGCTTCCGCTAGAGGGATCGAAAAAGAGAACGCTCTGGCTGTCCGCCGGAAATGCCACGACTCGGTCGTTCGCAAAGAACACCGGGTTGACCTGGCTTCGGCGGCCGTGGCGCGAGGGGGACATTTCAGAATCCGTTCGACCGGCGGCCCGGGGATAAGTTGCCAGCCAGCGAACGTCGCCGGTATGGGCGGAAACGGCCGCAATGGAGCCCAGTCCCGTGCTTGCGTACACCGTTCCGTCGCCGAAAGCGGCGATAGATATTGGCCGACCGCCGAAAGCCGTAGTCGAAGCACTTCCAAGATGTACGCGAAACACCTCCGCGCCGTCGATTGCGCGAAGGCAATACAGATAGCAGTCCTCGAAGCTGAAGGAGCGGCGTCGGCGAACGGTGACGAACACGCGATCATGATCGACAATCGGCGACGGATCGAACACCAGTTCCGCCGTTTTCATTCGCAAGGTGCCCGCATCGACTTTCCATTGCAGCCGGCCGTCGGTCGTACTCAGGCTGACCAGCTCGGCCCCGCGCCGACCGGGGTCGTGTTGATAAAAGAGCGGCTCTTCGGCGGGAAGGGTCGCAAGCACCCGGCCGTTGTGGACCACCGGAGACTCCCACGCCGGATTGCGATCATCGGGAAAATCGTCGGATTCGCCGGCCGTCGGGTCGGGGCGATAGCGCCAGGCCGTCGCCCCGGTGTTGATGTGCAAAGCGGTAACTTCGCGGCGCCGCTGCGCAATAAGAAAGCCGTTGCTCGAAACCGGGGCCATGGACGAAGCGCCAAAAGCCGAAACAGGCGAAGCATCGTTAACTGCCCAGGGATCGTGCTCGGCCTCCTTTGAATCGGCTTTGGCCGTTAGCGACGTGCGCCAAAGCAAACCGGGTTCTTTGACGTTGGTCTGGGTAGGCCGATTGCGACTGTTGTCCCCGCCGAATGTCGGCCAGTCGGACGATACAGGCGCCGGGCTGGATATTGAAAAATCGCGTCGGATGGATTCGACGACCTCGGCCACGGGCCGATCCTGACCCATCCAGCGGATTTTTCCTTCCTGCGGCCTGGTCGCCGGTTTGCCGCGCAAGGCGGCAACGACTGCCAGTAGCGGCTCATAAGTGTCGGCGAACCGCGCCGCGTCCGGATGAGACTCCACCACGCGGCGGTATGCATAATCGGCCAGGGCCAGGTCGCCCGCTTCAATGGCGAGCTGCCCGATTCTGTCGGCGAGGCGAGCGGTGGATTCGGTGGCGAAATAGCGTTCAAACGGTTCGATGAGGTCTGCGACGTTTCGAGAATCTCCGGCTCGACTAATCGCGGCCCGAATCCGCGGTTCCGCGATGGCTCGATAAGCCTCCAGCGCTGGCGCCGGCCAACCAGCTAGCCGCTCGGCCACGTGTATGCGCACGCTCTTGTAGAGCCCCGGTCCGACGACAACGAGCCGATCGCAGCCGGCCATGCCTCCGCGATCTCCCACGCCCTCGACGGCCTTAAGAATCACTTCGGCCGCTTCGCGCCAACGGCCGGCGGTCACGAATTCGTCCGCCCGGCTGAGCAAGTCCGCCGTTTCGAGATTGTCGTTCAGATAGACACTCGGACCGTCGGGGCGAGGATTGAATTCCTCAATGGCGGCGCGACCCTGTTGCAGGGGGTCGGCATCGTCCGGTCGGCCGGGCTGAGCAATCGCGATGGGAACTGTTTGGAGCAGAACAATTGCCGAGAAGGCGCACGGAACTTGGCGTCTGTTTCGTTGCCCCCCAATGCCTCGTCGCAGCCTAATCGGCATCATCGTCATTATCGGTCAAATACCGACCCAGCAATGGTTCGAGCCGTTTGCGGATGGCCGGATCCATTCGCCCGGCCTCTGACCAGATGGCCAGCTTCAGCGATTCGCGGCATCGGCACGATCTGACCGCCGGTCCCGCTCCGGAAGTGGCCCGACTTGGCTGATCCGCGCGGGGAGTTGCCGCGCGACTCACTGATGTCGGCACATCGGCGAGTGGTGCGTCCTCGCTTGCGCCACGCATGGTCTTGATCGCTTCGCGCATGAGCGAGATGGCGTTTCCCGCCGCTCGCTTCAGGTTGCCCATGATCTCGGCCAGCAGCGCCTCGGCGGCAGCTCCCGGTTCGGAGGGCCGCCAACAATCATAGTCCGTAGGCAACGCCACCATCGCGTAACAAATCTCCGCCTCCCGGGCCAGCTTGGCCTCCGGACAGCAGGTCATGCCGATCACGTCGCCCCCCCACTGCCGGTGCATGTTGGACTCCGCCCGGGTCGAAAACTGCGGCCCCTCCATGCAAACGTAAGTTCCAGCGTGATGAACCGTCGCTGAAAGCCGATCGCCCGCGCTCGCAAGAATGGAGCGCAATTCCGGACAGAACGGCTCGGCAAATTCGACGTGGACGGCCAGTCCATCATCGAAAAACGTGCCCGGCCGACGGGACGTGCGGTCGATCAGCTGATCGCAAAGGACCAAGTGGCCCGGCTCGATGTCTTCGCGAAGACTGCCGGTCGCGCCGCTGGCGATGATCGATGAAACCCCGAGCTTCTTCATGGCCCAGATGTTGGCCCGGTAAGGCACACTGGTCGGATTGAATCGGTGCCCCTGTCCATGGCGCGAGATGAAGGCGACCGGCACACCCTCCCAATGGGCGACAACCGGCGGAGCGCTTGGCAGTCCAAAGGGCGTCTCGACGTGGACAACTTCGCCGTCGGATTGCTCCAGCAGTATGTTTCCGATTCCCGTTCCGCCGATGATGCCGATTCGAGCCAGGTTCAAAGGTGACCTCCAATAAGCGGCGTCCTTAGTTTCTTGGGCAACGTCTCGAGCCTTGAGCAGCCAATCTATCTGTTGAGCCGCGTCCCTACCACCTCGCCTCCCCACCGCCTGTAGTAGGATATGTGGCATGGGCGTCCCGCCCATGTTTCACCGCCGAGGTACGTGCTTAACGGGGGAGTGGAGTTCCGATCAGTACCGCGAGTGGCAACGAGCGGTCTTGGGCGTCAGCGACAATCGGAGCGCCCGCGTCCCGAGCCGCGGCCGCTTGCGTGCCGAAGCCATCCTTCACCAGTGCCGGGCAACACCGTTTCTTTTCACAAGCCGGGCCTGCTAAGATAAACAAGGCTCATGCCGCAAGGGGGAGTACGCCTCGTGTCAAAGTTGCTTTTTGGTTTTCAAGCAGGATCGTGGAATGAGTCGCGCAGCTCGCAGCGGCCCCCGGGCCCATTGACAGCATTGAGCGTCGTTGTCTTGTGCTTTTCCGCGTACGCGCCCGCCCAGGTTGTCACGTATGAAGCGACGGAGTTTCCTGAGAAGCTTGGGTGGGAACGGCGCCCGGCCGGAGAGGCCCAAGGAGAACGGCGACTCGAAGACGGCTGGTATGTGCAGACTCTCAGATTGCCCAAGGGTTCCGAGGGGCCGCTGGGCGAGACCAATCTCTATCGCATTGAACTTGCTGGCTTCGCTGGGGTTCCGAGCTTTTTCGTCGAATGGCGCGTACTCACCGACAATCCGGCCTGGCTGCTTGATCTCTGGCAGGTGCCGGCCGCCTTGTCGGCTTCCGGGAACGAAACGACTTACCACACAACACTTACTGACTCCGTTGCTCGTTTTCTTCGCCACGTCGTACTGCCAATCGTCTATGTGAATATCGAACTAAAAGCGCCGCATACATACCGCCTAGAAGTCGTGGACACGGAAATATTCACCTGGTACATCGATGGACAAGTCCTTGAAACGGGTGCACCTATCCGAGCGTATCCTGATCCGACTGCCTTTTTGATCTGGGGTGCCCGCCGAAGCTACGTCGACGCAACCACGGCCTGGGACTACGTGCGTTTCGGCCGAATCCCCGACGACGCCAGCGGCGATTACGACAGCGACGGGGCGGTGACCGGGTCCGACTACTACTTCTTCCATGACTGTCTGACCGAGGACGGGCCGGGCATTTTCGGCGGGCCGGACAAAAACGCCGGCCCCGGCTGCCGCTTCGCCGACTTCGACGCCGACACGGCCGTGAACCTCCTCGACTTCGCCGAATTTCAGAATCTTTTCAACGGACCCCATCCATAGACTCCCGCCGGGGCCCGAGGCTCCGCGACGCATGACGGGACCGTCTAACGAGCAGGCCCCTAGAAAACGGAAACCATCCCAAAAAGCAGGGGTTTCCCGCGTTTTGCGCGTGTTTTCGCGGATTGAATGCGGGCGGCGCGGCGGTATAATCTCGCAACCTGCCATCATCCGGGCGAGGATGGTTTCTTCGCGGAACACGGCACACAACTTTGGCACAAGGAGGGTTTCGATGGCCGATCAAGCAACGAACAATGAGTTCCCGACGATTCTCGGCGCAGACGCTGTTTTCAAGGGTGAACTTACGTTCGATAAAGGCATGCGGCTCCTGGGGAAGTTCGAGGGGCAAATCACAAGCGAAGGGCAGCTCATGGTGGCCGAGGGAGCTTCGCTCAATGGCGACGTGAAGGCCGCCACCATCCGCATCGACGGCCAGGTCAAGGGCAACATGAGCGCCTCATCCAAGGTCCAGCTTGCGGCCTCGGCTCGACTCGAAGGCGACCTTCAAACCAATCGGCTCGAAGTGGCCGAAGGCGCCGTCCTGATCGGCCGTTGTGTAGTTGGGGTAAATGCCAAGGGTGATGATGGGCGAGATTCAAAGCCCCTATCACGTCCGTCCGAGGCTATTCCGATGTCCAGGCCTCGGACCGAAGCCACGCCGGTTGGCGCAAAGCGATAACTCCACGGATCAAAAAGGGTCGTTCTGCTCGCGTCAGGGGACGTACGGAGAGTCCTCGCGGGCAGCGGTGATTAACCATGTTGCCGCGGACCTTAAAGCCGCGCGGAGGCGCGGCGAAGCAGGTGATCTGCCCGTACTGCCGCAAGCAGTCCGAGGTGGCGCAGCGCGCCATGTCCATCTTCTGCCCGCATTGCCGCAAGCGGGTCATCCTGGAGGACTACAAAATAACCTCGTACTACGCGGTGAGGGAGTTTTTCACCTGCGGCGACGTGGTGGTCGAGAAAAAGGGCCACGTGGTCGCCCCGATCAAGGCCGGAAACCTGACCGTCAAGGGAAAGGTCCAGGGGAAAATCAGCGCCACGGGCACAGTCAAGCTCGCCAAGAATGGCACACTCAAAGGGGACATCGAGGCCGCCAGCCTCAAGATTGAGGACGGGGCCTCGTTCGACGGGTTCGTCCAGATCGGCGTGGTTCCCCACACACCGGAATGACCCATTCTCGGCCCATCGCCATTTGTGCCATTGCAACAAATTCATTCTTTACTTGAGCTTCACGGTTTGGTAGAATCGTACTTTCGACCGTGATCGGGGAAGTCATTTTCGGTTCGTCTCAAATAGGATCCGCGCTTCTTCACAAGCGTCATTTGGGCTGGGAAGGGAACGGGCACCCATCTCCCTGGAGGTCTTGCGGGATCGTCGTCAGGCCGTACGTGCGGACTTGATTCAAATGGGCATGGTTCTGGCCATCTTGGTCGCTTGCGCATTGATCGCCTCGGCACTGGCCGTGACGGGTTGGTGGCGGCCTGCGTTCGCGGTGTTTACGATTCGACCGGCGAAAATGACGGTTGAACAACTCGGGCTGTCCATCACCGACAAGGCCGACGCGGGGCGGGTCGATCGCATTTTGCGAAGCTTCATTACCGCATTTAACCGGGCCGTCGCCTCACCCCGCCCGACGGCCTGGGTCGATTATTCCAACTCGTTGCCGGCCTTGTTTCAGCCGTTCGCGCATGAAGGCGGCGCGATGGGTTATACGCTTCGGCGATTGTTTCGATACAACGCAGCGCATTTCGAGGCGACGATCGTGCGGCCTCGCCCGGAGTTCCGGTACCTTTATTACGTTGGCCTGGGGTTCTGGTCGGGGATTCGCAAGCACCGGCCCCACCGATTGGCCCGCATCACCCGGGGCCTCGATCCACTGCACGGCCACCTGGTTTACGACGGTTACGGTTTCGCCCGAACTTTCTTCGAGGTTCGCTCGAACCCGTCGGTGTATCGCGCGTTTGACCGGCTGGAAGGTTATGCAAGGAACGCAGCCTACCAGGGCGTCGGACGGGCCCTTTTTTTCCTGCACATGGGCGACGTGGATCGAATGATCGAGGAAATTCGCGGGCTTGGAAGTTTTGCCCCGGACGCGGCGGCCGGGGTTGGGTTGGCCCTCGTTTTCGTCAATCCCGATCGATTGGATCGTGCCGCGCGACTGGCCGAGGCGATGCCGGCCGAATGGCGTCCTGATATCCACCTTGGGATGTGTTTCGGCCTTAAAGCCCGCTCGATCAATAACCTCGATGCGTTCGAGAAATACGTCGGGCAATGTCCCAAGGCGGTCGAAAACGCTATCCGGGTCAGCATTCGTGAGTGCGACCGCGTAGAGCTGTTAGTAAGAGCAGAGGCCCGGATTGACGGCTACCAAGTGTGGCGGGAGCGGGTCACCAAGTGGATGAGCCAGAACATTGAATTCCCGATTGCCGGGGTTCGAATCGCCAAGCCGGAGGTTGTGTTGGAACGCCGCTAGCCTGGAAAACGGGCCGCACAATCGGCGTCGCATAATTCGGGGAGATCAGAAATGGCAGGTTATGAAACGGCGCGACTGGAGATCCTCAACTGGCTGAGCGAAACGCTCCGCGTGCCGGTCGATCAGATTGACTTGACCCGGCCGCTTCCCGAAATCGGCCTGGATTCGCTCGACGCCGTTCATATGATCGCCACCATCGAATCGATTATTCGTCGTGAGCTTCCCGAGGATGTGATCCGACGTGTCTCTTGCCTGAACGACATCTTCGACTTGATGCGCGACCGCATGGCGGCCGCCTGATGCATTTTCTTACAACCAACCCAAAAGGGTCGAGACCTGTCGCATTTCAAGTTGCCTGCTTTCGCGGTCTCAACACCAACCCACTGCGTGAAACGCCTCGTTAACATCTGAACTCGCCTTCTGATCCCGCAGCTTGATCGATCCATAATCTAACTGATGTTGGGTTGTTGGCCGGCTACCTGAAGCACGGCGCCGTTTGACAGCGTTCGGTCAAACCCGATACGATCACGCCCGATCTTCCGACGGCGCCGCCGCGCGGGGTGGCGACTGTATTCGAAAACTTTCCATACATTGGATCGGGAACCCGTTGGCCCCATCCGCATGATCGATAGCTTGCCATGAAAACGACTGCTCTGACCCCGGCCCTTGTCATATTGATCGCGGCGACCTTGTCCAAGAATGCATTCGCTCAGGACGCGCCGCCCGTGCGCGACAAGAGTGACGCCGCCCAGCAGGAAACTCCGCCCGAGCAGGAAGGAGGCGATGTCAGGCCGCTCATCCCAACGGAGCGCTTTATTTGGCACATTCCCGATCCGGAGACAGACAGGGACTTCGCCTTGGAAAGGATGGAACGGGCCCGGCGCGAAGCGGATCGGACATCCGAAGTGTACATCCAGCGGGTGATGGGCCGCGTTGAGCAGATCCGACGTGAAAAACAACGGCCCCTCACGCTTGAAGAAGCCATCATTCGGGCGCTGGCCACGAATTTCGCGATACAGGTAGCGGCCTACAACCCGGCGGTCGAGACCACGCGGGTGGTCGAGGCGGAGGCGGCCTTTGATGCGGTGTTTTTCACCAGCATCACCAAGAACAACGTCGATCGGCCCACCGGCTCGCAACTCATTTCGACGGACCTGGACCTCTTCTCCTCAAGCTACGGGGTGCGTAAGCTATTGCCCTCCGGTGCGCAGGTCGGAGCAAGCTACGGGTTGAACCGTTCGAGTTCATCGCTGGCTTTCCAGCAGATAAACCCGGAATACACGAGCAATTTCTTACTCGATGCACGTCAGCCGTTGCTGCGCGGGTTCGGCATCGACTTCAATCGATCGCTTATCATGGTCGCGAAGAACGACCGACGGAGCAGTGATTACCTGTTCAGTCGGCAGGTTCGCGAGACCGTGCGCGCGGTTGAAGAACTGTACTGGCGCCTGGTCCAGGCACGCCGCGACATCGTCATCACCGCCCGGCTGCTTGGAGATTTCGAGGCGATTTATGAATACCTTCAGGCACGCCAGGAATTCGACATTACGCCCGTTCAGATTGCCGCCACCAAGGCCAACCTTGAAGAGGCACGAACCGACTTTATCCTTCGAAGGGCAACCGTCTTCGACGCCGAAGACCGACTGACCGCGATTATGAACTCGGACGATATTGATCTCGCCGACGACATCGAGATCATACCGACGAGCCTTCCGCGGCTGGAACCCGTCGTGCTCGACCGCCTGAGCGAAGTACAGGCGGCGCTCGACCACCGCCAGGAAATCCGCGAGCAGGAGCTGCGCGTCGAAAGCGCCAAGATTCTGGTCGGCCGGCAGCGCAACCTTGAGCTGCCGCGCATGGACCTGACCTTCCGCTCGACGTATCACGGCCTGGGCGTCAGCGCCGACGCATCCTTCGATCAACTCACGGAGGGCAATTTCATTGAGTATTTCATCGGCGTCGAATTTGAATACCCGATCGGAAATCGATCTGCCCGGGCCTCCAGCCGTCGAGCGCAGCTTCAGTTCGACCAGCAGGCGGCGGAATTGCGCCGCGTGATCGAAGAGGTGGTCCTCGACACGAACCTGGCCGTTCGATCGGTAACGACGGCCTATGAGGCCATCGCACCGAGTTTCCTGTCCACCGAAGCGCGTGAGCGCGAAGTCGATTCCATTGTTGCCCGGGCCGAGCGCAAGGACTTTGTCGTGCTGAACCAGGAATTGGGCGCTCGCCAAAGCCTGGCGGACTCCCGCCGCAGACTGCTGCTGGCCATGGTGCAGTACAACGTGGCCATGATCGAACTCGAACGCTCCAAGGGAACGCTCCTGAAATATCGAAACGTGTACATTCCCACGCTGGAAGAAAGCCGCACCATTCAGCGACCGTTCACGCCGGAACCCGCCGCCACCGACAATTAGGCGAGTCAGCCGCCGCTTCTGCCGGTTTTCGTTGGGACGCCGGGAGTTCAGTTCCTCGATCTATTGCTCTATGCGGGATACAATTCAACCACTCGGGACGTTGTTTTTCCCGGCCCTTAGCTTGACTCCGTGATGGATGCGCCCGGAAGCCTTCATGCCCAGCCTGCCGATTCGACAATTCAAGGACCATTCGCGCGACTGGCGGGATAATTTCTACGTTTACCCGGTCATTTCGCGGCGCAGCGGCGGCCTCAGCATCGGAATCAACCTGAACCCCGATGCGGCGTGCAACTTCGACTGCGTTTATTGCCAGGTGGATCGAACGATTCCTCCGAGGGTGCGCGAGGTGGACGTCCCCCGGCTCGGCGAAGAACTCAGCGCGATGATCGATCTCGCCCGAACGGGCCGACTCTACGAAGACCCCGCGTTTTGCGACGTGCCCGCCGAACTCCGCCGCATCAAAGACATCGCCTTCTCCGGCGACGGCGAGCCGACTGCGTGTCCGCACTTTCTGGATGCAGTTCGGCTGGTTGCGGAACTAAAACGCGGAGCGGGCCTCGACGAGGTCAAGCTGGTGCTCATTACCGACGCGTGCTATCTCACTCGCCCGCAGGTCGTTGCCGGGCTGGCGGTTCTGGACGAGAACAATGGTGAGATATGGGCCAAGCTGGACGCCGGGACCGAGGAGTATTACCGAACGGTAAACCGGCCGAACTATCCGCTATCGCATGTGATCGAGAATATCATATCGGCGGCGCGGGTTCGTCCCCTCGTGATTCAGGCGCTCTTCATGCGCTTGGAGGGGGTCGGGCCGAGCGATGCGGAGCTGGTCGCCTTTACCGATCGACTCAACGAAATCCTGGCCGCGCACGGCCGGATCAGTTACGTTCAGGTTTATACGGTCGCCCGCCGCCCGGCGGAGAGCTTTGTCTCGCCCTTGACGAACGCCGAAGTCGATTACATCGCGGATTTGGTTCGTCGGCGCACCAGCCTTGTGGCCGAAGTCTACTACGGCATGTCAACCGAAGTTTAGTGGAACGACGCGCCCAATATAGGAGGTCGTGGTTGCCTGATCCGAACCGCGCCTGTAAGGGAACGACCTTGTTCTCCCGCAGCATTGGCCGTGTCAAACCACTAATGGTTAAACACATCGTAATTTTCGGGTACGGACTATTTGCGAGGGACAGTTGGGAAAATTGTCGGGCAACAGCGGCTAGTTAACGAGCGGTTCATCCCAGCCGAGCAAAGGCAAACAGCTTAGTCAATGGATGCGGGCGGCGTTCGATCTGCGCGCGCAGCAATCCGGCGCCGAGCATGCTGTAGGTGATGCCGTTACCACCGTAGGCCAGCGCGAACAGCACGCGCCCCCCGTACTGCGGATGGCGACCGAACAGCGGCAGCCCGTCGCTGGTTTCAGCGAACGTGCCTGCCCAAGCAAAGCCCGGTCTAGTATGAAGGTGAGGAAACAAACGGGAAACCTTGCGCTGCAGAGTCGCAGCTTTGCGGTTGACCAACCGATCACGGCGCGCTGGGATGTCGCGGTCGTCGTCTCCACCACCGACCAACAGCCGTCCATCGCCGGTGCTGCGCAGGTACAGATACGGCCTCGCGGACTCCCACAGCAGTGTGCTTGCCAACCAGCGCAGCTCGGCAGGATCGACGGGATCGCTGATGTAGGCGTAACTGCTGCGATTCTTCGCGACGCGCTGGCGCAACCAGCATTGCGCTTCGTAGCCGCTGGCAATCACTGCGTGCCCCGCCCTGATCGATATGCCACTGGCGGTGTTGAGCTGCACCGAACGCGTGGTCGCCGTGATGGATTTCACCTGCGTGCGATCGAACACGCGCGTGCCCTTTCGCTGCATCCGGCGCAGCAGTCGTGAGGCGAGCCGATAGGGATCAACCCGAGCGGCCACCGAACTGAGGATGGCGGCTGGCGCAGTCAGTCCGTACTCGTCCTTGAGCGCGGCGCGGCTCAGCCAGCGAACAGGAAAGCCGTGCCGTTTTCGCCAGGCAAATTCGTCGGCCAAGCGTGGATGATCAGCCCGATTGCTGGCGTAGTACAAGCTTTGGCATTGGGCGAAATCGACATCTCCGATCGCATTGGCTATTGAGCCGATATCGCTGATCGCGCGCAAGCAGGATTGATACGCCAAAAGCGCTGAGGCCTGGCCGTAACACCTGGCGAGATCTACCGCGTGGGTATCGATTTCATACTGCAGCAAGGCGGTGCTGGCCGATGTGCTACCCCAGCAGACATCGCGCTGATCGAGCACGACGACATCGTGACCATGGCCCGCCAATTCATCAGCGATCAGCGCCCCGGTGATGCCAGCGCCCACAACCGCCACATCGCAACTCAGGTCGGCATCAGGCTGCGGGAAGGCATACATCAGGCCATTCTTGACCGCCCAGTACGGATACCCGCTTTTCAAGTCCACCGGCAACTCCTAACGAATCATTTTCGGCGGCTCTGGTTCACCGCTAGGTTGGGCCTTTCCCGTCACCCTGCAAACTTGGCTGCCTCTCATCGCCATCTGTACATCATCCAACTGAGCCATCTGTTCTGTGCTCGCGTTCATCAGAACCTCAGAGAAAAAACGACGGACAGCCCCTAACTGACCGTGGGACTGATACGCCTCGCCACCTGCGCCTAGGTCCAGGCCGGAACGCGTCCGCCGTCCGCCCGATGGAAAGTCTACGAGCAAACGGCCGAGCGGATCGCCTACTTCCAACGCCGCAATCAGCAAGCCCGCCGATCGCACACGAAGAAGACGCGCAAACGACTCCGCGCACAAGTGATCGGACAAGCCGAAACTTTCGGGTGCGAATAACCGCTCCCTAACGGTCGCGGCTCGG
>JBGTDB010000548.1:0-2227 GCA_041748515.1 Phycisphaerae bacterium | reverse complement strand
GTCGCCGGGGGCCAAGCTCGATTACACGTGCATTGGCGACACAGTGAACGTCGCCTCGCGGCTCGAACGGGCCAACAAGAACCTGGGAACAACCGTACTGGTCGATGCGAACACTCGGCTGAAATGTGTAGAGGAACCGGCCTTTCGCCCGTTGGGTCGGCTCCTTCTGCACGGCAAAATGTCGCCGGTCGAAGCATTCGAATTGATGGTGGAGCCGACACCCCTCGATGCAGACACTCAAGAGTTCTTAAGTCTGTTCGAGCGGGCAATCGGCCATTTTCAACGCTGCGAGTGGAATCCCTGCTTTGCTGCACTTGCACAATGCCGCGGCCTTCGGCCTAACGACCAAGCGGTTGAACTATACGAGCGAACCGCACGCCGCTTGTCCACTGATACGCCGACGCATTGGACGGGTGCGATTCCCATCGAGCCGACATGACCCGGGATCGTCTATCGGTCCATCGGCTCGCGGTTCGCGCATCGTAGGTCAACCCACTTCCAATCATGGCCTTGAACTCAATCCGAGCACGCGCGTAACTTGACCCGTCCCTTCTATCCGCCGACAGACAATTGCGCTTGATTCGCCGTGTCAGTCCGCAAATCAAGCGTGGCGCATCCGGCTAAGCCGGATCGAAGCGGGCGATGCCCGCCGGACCGTTCATACTTGGTCGGGAATCCAATGGGATGGATCAGCCGCGAATACAAGTTGTGCTCGATGACGCGGAGCTGACGCCCGTCGTCCGAATGGCCATCGAAGCAACCGGCGCGGCCATCGAAGTCATGTCATTCGCCCAGCCTCCGTCAAGCACGGGCCGCGGCGCAATGATTGTCCCGGAAAGCGGTTCAAATCCGGGGAGTCAGCGCGGGCTAAAATCACGCGGTTCGCCATTGCTTTCGCCCGGCTGTGATCACGATTCAAGTCCGTCCCGGCCACCCTTCAATGCCCGGCTGTTGCTCACCCGCGATGCCGGATCTGTCACGAACGGGAAGTTATCCCGGCTCATCGAATGGTGCGATCGCGACCCCTGCGCGACGCTGGTTCTGGCCGAGAGCGAGGGGAAAGCCCGATTACACACGGCATCGCACGTGGGCACAGCCTATGTCAACCCGGCCTCGCCCAAAGCCGGCTTGGACTCACCTCGTCCGCACGTGCCGACCGCTACCGCCAATATTGACATCGCCGGACGGCCGATCGCTTTCGCGGCCGGGCTGTCACCGACCGACGTCGCCGCCCGACTGTCCGGCATGTGCCTCGCCTATACGGCCATGCAGAGTCTGCGCGATGAGGTCGAACGGCTCCGTCGCCGCGAGAACGAACAGTCCATCGCCCGGAATCGCTGGACGCAGGACTTGCGCCTTGCGGCGTCGCTGCAACGCGACCTTGTTCCGACCCGCCTGCCGGAGATGTCCGGGCTTGAGCTTCGGACGATTTTTCGCCCGGCGGACGCCGTGGGCGGAGATATTTACGATGTATTTCGCCTGAGCGAAACCCAGATCGGTTTCTGGCTGGCGGACGCGACAGGCCACGATGTGTCCGCGGGAATGATGGCGGCGTTGGTTCGTGGACTGTTTCAACGGCATGCCGGCGGACGACGCCCGCTCAGGCCGGGCTCCTCCAGGCCGGACAGCAACGCCGTGATTCCAACGCCGGCCGAAGTGCTGGCCGGTGTAAACGCCGACCTGCTCGATCTGGAATTCTCCGAGTGCCAATTCGTCACGGCCGTATACGGAACGTATGACGAATCGGATCGACTTATTCGCCTGAGTCGGGCCGGCGCGCCCTACCCGCTGCTGTCTCGACAGAATGCCATCCGCGACGGGGCCGGTATCAGTCGTGGGATTTTGACCGAGCCGCTGCGAACCGCCGGGCCGATGCTCGGCGTTGCCGACGCCTTGGTGGAAAACTTCGCGATCGCGACGGTCGAACTCGAACCCGGCGACGGTATCCTCCTGCACACCGACGGGCTGGAAGCGATTGATTCGGATTCGGTCATTCTCCCCAATGCGCATTCGCCCCGATGGGCGAATCACGAAGATGTCTTCGATGGTCTCGATCGAATCAACCGGCGTCTTGGCGATTCGCCGTTGCAGATCTCCGATGACGTCACCGTTCTGGCCCTTCGCGGATGTTGATTCACTCGCGCTCCATCCAACCGAAAATGCCGCACTCCTCAAATTCCAATGCTTGATGCTCAATCGGCCGCACGTTGGAGTACGGTGACTATGG
>JBGTDB010000547.1:0-5731 GCA_041748515.1 Phycisphaerae bacterium | reverse complement strand
CGGAGCTGTATACGCGCGGGTATTCACCCGCGATGGCCGAGAGCTTGCGTAGTCTGCCGATCCATGCCGGGCGATCGATTTCTATCTCCGCCGGGGCTTCGTAATGAACCTTCGGTTCTTCCCGGCTGAAGTCGTCGGACTTGTCCTCTTCTTCCACCTTGACCTTCAGGTCGGTCTTGATCCGCTCGTAGCGCTTGGCCGCTTCTCGGAAAATCTTGTCGGTGTGATACCACAGAAGATGGCGGATCGAATGTTCATTATCATCAAGGGCCAGGGCGATGTTTCCGCTGCCGCTCGCCTGACCTTCGCCCCGGCCGCGTAGCTGCCGAGTGTTGTCGAGTTCATAACTGCCGACCCGCAGGTCGATATTCAAATTTCGATCACGCTGGACCTGGTCCTGAACAACGGCCCCCAGCGTCGCCGAAATCATCGACGTTTGATCGTCGTAGACGCTGTAGCCGATGTAATATGGCTTGGTGCCATCCTCGGCGACGAGATTCTTAATTGAGTAGTCAAGCTCGTCTTGCAGGAATGTAATAATCGACTGTGGCCGAACAAGCTCACCGGCCTTTTCCGATGCGGGCGGCGCCACGTCGCCCAGGGCTTGAGGCGCGGGGCAGATCAGCATTCCCGCCAGAATCGCCAGCAATTGGAAAGCTTGCTTTTTCATAAGAGTGTGTCCTTCCTCGAAAAGGCCGACTCGATACGGCCGGGAACCGGCGGGAAACAAGAAAGGCAAGCGCCATTCACGCCACGGATGTCTGGCTCGCGGCGGGAGATTTCAACACCTTCGTCTTGCCTGTGGATATGTTCGGCAATCAAAGCCCGGCGGCCGAGTTCAGGGGGGCTGCGACCGCACCCCCCTGGAACGCGATTTTTTTCACGCCGTTGCTCAGCGCGCTCCGGCTTCAGCGGCTTCGGTGGTGTAGACGTTGTGCTTTGGCCGGCCCGCCAGAATCTGCTCCATGCCCCAGTTAGCCACGCTACGGAAGGCGTCCGAAGCGATAAAGGCGTCGAAATCGGCCTTCTCCGACCAATCCGAAACGATCAGGTATTCCGCCGGATTTTGAAGACCGCGATACATTTTCGTTTCCGAGTGCCCTTCGATCCCGCGCATGGCATGGACCACGTTGTTGAATGCGTTCTCGAAAACCTCTTCTTTGCCCGGCAAAACGACATAGTTCATTCCGATGGTGACCATGATTCGGCTCCAATCCACGTCCAGGCGACAAGCGTCCACGGCCCGTCATTCAGGTCGATCATAGAAGAATCCACCACGGCCACAAGTCGGCCGGACGGCGCTTGCCGTCTGGCCCACGTTGCGACAAGCTGTCGCGGATGGATTCCCGCCCCAGCGATACCCTGCCTTCCCCGATCCTTGAGGTCCGCAATCTTACTGTCAGTTTTTCCCGCAATTCCGGTTCGTTCAAGGATCGGACCGTGTTCAAGGCGGTGGATGATGTAGGTTTCAACGTACCGCGAGGAACGACGCTCGGCATCGTCGGGGAAAGCGGTTCGGGAAAGAGCACCCTCGCCCGGGCGATGATGCGGCTGATTCCCGTCGATTCCGGGAGCGTCATTGTCGATGGGACTGATATTCTCTCGGCCTCCCGAACCGAACTGAAAGCGCTCCGCCGCAAGATTCAATTGGTTTTTCAGGACGCGGCCGGAAGTCTCAACCCACGGATGACCGTCGGTCGGGCCATTGCCGAGCCACTTGAAATCCACCGCCTGATTTCGCGCCGAGATATCACCGATCGAGTCGGAGAACTCCTCAGGCAGGTCGGTCTGCCGCCCGACGCCGCCGAACGCTACCCGCATGAATTCTCCGGCGGGCAGCGCCAGCGGATCGGCATTGCCCGGGCCCTTGCCCTGCGGCCGAAGGTGTTGATTCTCGACGAGCCGGTGAGCGCCCTGGATGTTTCGATCCAGGCCCAAATCCTGAACATGCTCTCGGACCTTAGATCCGAGCTGGGACTGACTTATGTCTTTATTTCCCACAACCTGGCCGTCGTCGAGCAGTTCAGCGACCGCGTGGCCGTCATGTTTCGCGGCAGGATCGTTGAAATGGCCGACGCCGAAGAACTCTACCGCCGGCCCAGTCACCCTTACACGATTTCGCTGCTGGCGGCCGCAACAGGTCGCTGAATCCCAAGCCGAAACAATTCCGGCGAATTTACTTGAAACTTTGTGGCTTCCGGATAATCTCTTGGATTACCCGACCCCCGATGATGCCTGTTGACAGGCTGGCCGGGTTATTTGGCGCGCATGCGGAAACCATAGCCCATGACCCAAGGACGACCGGGACCGGCGTTCTGCATTCGGAGATTCACAGATGCCAGATCTACAAGAGGTGTCCGACGAACTTACGGCTGTTATCGCCACGGAGAAGGGTGAGATTCGCGCGAAGCTTTGTACGGCCGAGGCGCCCTTGACCGTAGCGAATTTCATTAATCTGGCCCTTCGCGGTTATTATGACGGATTGAAATTCCACCGCGTGATTCCCGACTTCATGATTCAGGGCGGAGACCCGACCGGCACCGGCAGGGGCGGACCGGGTTACCAGTTTCGCGACGAGTTTCACGCAAGCTTGGGCCACGACACCCCAGGAATTCTTTCGATGGCCAACGCCGGCCCGAACTCAAACGGCAGCCAGTTCTTCATCACCCACGCGGCCACGCCTTGGCTCGATCGCAAGCACTCGGTCTTCGGCAAGGTCATCAGCGGACAAAACGTCGTTGACGCGGTGAAGCAGAACGACCTGATGCTCCGCGTAACCATTGAAGGCAACGCGGAAGCTTTCCTGGAGAAACAGGAAAAAAGCGTCTCGAAGTGGAACAAGTCCCTGGATCAGCAATTCCCGCGAAAACGAGAAACTTCAAAGTCGGCGGTCTAGCGGCCTGTGGTGAAGGGTGTGGTACAGGCGTCTCGCCTGTGAACGCACTTCCGAAACCGCGGGGCTACACGGCGTCCACTGATTTTTGCCACGGGCTTGTTAGGCAGAACGGTTCGTCCGAAGCAGGGGGGGGCCGCATACTGGTAGCTGATCGAACAAAAGCCGAATTGGAATTCGCCATTCCGCACTCGCCATTCTTCTTTTTCCCTCCTATCCTGGCTCTGTGCCCGCTTCCTCTAGCCAAACTGTGTTCTGCCGCAGAATTTCGGGGTCGTCACTGGCTCTCCACGCCTCAGGCCGTCCGCCGGACTCCCATCCGATCAACTGAACCAGTGCCTCAAGTTCCTCCGCGTTGCCCGAAAACGGCGGCATGAATGGCTTGGTGTGTTGAAGCTTGGCGATGTTCATTCGCTTCTGGTCCGTAAGCCACGAGCCGGCCAGATGGGTCAGCCCATTCACCCCGCTCACCGTATGACACACGCTGCACTGAAACCGGAAGACTTTGGCCCCAAGGCGAAGCTGATCGTTGACGTATGCGGCCTCATCGCGAAGCGGGTACGGATCGTGCGTCACCGAGCCGACGCGGCGCAGCCCGGCCACTTCCTCCGGAGTTATGGCATTGGAAAAAAGCGTCTGGCGGGCGGAATAGGGCTTTCGCGACCCTTCCCGGACAAACTCACCGCCGGCCGTGGCCACAAAGGCCAAGGCGCATAGCAGTGTGGCCGTCGCCCCATTGATGTAGAGCCTCTTTCCGATCAGCCCGATCACGGCATAAAGGCCGATCAAAAGCGACGCCCCGATCGCCATCATCATGAACATCGTCATTGCCGCCGAGCCGCCCAGCACCCACCCCCGGCTGTCCGGCGGTATGGACGCCAGAAACCAGACGCCCAATGCCGGCATCAGGGCCATAAACACAAGGAAGTGAGCAGCCTTATGAATGAGTTCCGCCCGCGCAGGCCGATCAATCTCGGTCATGGTGTTGATCACCACGCATGCCACCAGCGACGCGATGGTCATGGCCACGATCGTGCGAAACAGCAGCGACGGGAAGAAGCTCGGATTGAAAAAGCCGTCCCACACGCTTTGGGTCTCGACCCACCGCCCCGGCGTAAGCTGCCACGAGATGATTCCGTTAATCCAGAAAAGGCTCATCCACGCGGCAAACGTATAGAGCAAGAGCAGGGTCATTCGGGCCCGGTCGCTCAGCCGTTTGGCGTATCGATAAAATGCATATCCGGCTACAATTTCGAGGCAGAAGAACGTCCACTCCGTGGCCCATAGCCAGTGGAACACGTCGAGCATGACGCCGATGGTCCGCGGGCTGATCTGGATCGAGGTGAACCACATGCCCACGCCGGTCAGGGCTCCGATCACGAAGCTGATCAGGACCAGGAACTTGAAATAGCTGTCCAGAAATCGCCGTGCGGCCGGGCAGCGGCCGGTCTGGGCCAGCCACTGGAAATAGCACATCAGCATCCCGCCCCCGATGGCGAACTGGGCCACGAAAACGTGGAAAATCCCCATGCCCCCGATGACCATCCCCTTCATCACAGGGCCGAAATCGTTGATCGGATAGTACGGAACGTTGGTCATGGCGATCGAGTTATACTCTACGGATTCGCGCTGAATGATCAAACCGTCCGCCACTGATTGCGAAGGTTACGCAAGCGGTCAATACTTCTCCGATGTCGCCAGGTCAAACCCTTCGTGGACGGGATTGAGCTTGCACTTGCGGTACTCGGCGCGGCAGGCGTAGCACGTCGTCACCCGACCAATGACGGCGTAAATGACAAGATCGAGCACCACGGCCAGGGCAAGGACTAGCCACGCCCAGAGAATCGACACGGTAAACAGGTAAAGAGCGACAAGTCCGAACACAACCACGATCGCAACGCCCAGCCGCTGCGGAAAATCCTTGCGGACAAACATCTCGGTTCCGCGACAGATGGCGCAGCGATCGACTGTGCCCTCGTCGCGCATGGTCTGCGAGATCGCCATCGGATGGGCCGTGTGGCATCGCGGGCATTCCATCGTTGGTCCGCTTTGCTCCAGCGGCTCATACTCAATGATGGCGACGCATCCGTCCGTCGGGCAATGGTATCGAATCTGCATGACTTTCGATTCTCTATCGACGGTCCCCGATCATGGACGGATTGCCGGGCCCTTATGCCCTAGACAGACGGCACCGCAAAATCTACGCACCATGGATCGCCAAGAGCAAGGCACGCGCATTCGTTCGCAATTCTCGACCGATCCCTTTTGTTAAGCGTCAACGATTCGCCATTTCTCATTTGGTAGTCATACCGGCCAGCCCCATTCATACAAGAGCTGCTGACTCGCCAACTCGCCGACATAAGCGAACACCGATCCGAAATACAGGATTCCCGTGGCAGACTGCGTCGAGCGCAGGCGCACGCAGTCGCGGACCATCCAGACGAATACGCCCACGGCGACCAGCCCCACGCCCACCCGCATCAGCACGATCAGCCAAGACTGGTAAAACAACTCCGACAGTGATCGGCCGACCGTGGGATCGCCGCCGATCGGCGGACCGAGCAGCCACGCGACGCCGACACTGGCGACGAAAAACACAATCCGGGCTCCGATGGCCCAGGTCAGGACGTTTGTAAAGTGCCGAAGCGGGGCGATGGTCATCCTTGTAGCCGTAAGATAGGCATGGCCCAGCAGCCACGAAATCGTAATGCTGCCCAGAAAGATTCCGGCGAGCACCTGCCCCGCGACGATCATCGCCGCGACCGATCCGCCAGGCGCGGCGGCCTCGGACAATATTCGGCCGGATGACTGACCCGCCCCGATCGCCGCCTGGTCGAG
>JBGTDB010000546.1:0-2376 GCA_041748515.1 Phycisphaerae bacterium | reverse complement strand
TGAGGTCGGCCGCCTCGTTCAGATCGTCCGTGATCGTACAGAGTTCCAGGTCGCCTTCACTGATAAACTTTCCGGCACACAGATTGTCCCTCATCCAATCGAAAAGCGGGTGCCAGTATTCGGCGCCAATCAGGACGACGGGAAAGCGTTCTGTCTTCCCGGTTTGAATAAGGGTCATGGATTCGAAAAATTCATCAAGTGTTCCAAACCCACCGGGAAAGCAAACGAACGCGGCCGCATACTTTACGAACATGACTTTCCGACAGAAAAAGTACCTGAAATTCAGAGACACGTTCTGAAATGGGTTGGCTGTCTGCTCTTTCGGCAGGTAGATGTTCAGGCCGACGCTTACACCCTTGGCTTCGAACGCGCCTTTGTTGGCGGCTTCCATGATGCCGCCCCCGCCTCCGGTAATGACGGAAAACCCACGGCTCACGGCCTTCGTTGCGAATTCTTCGGCCATTTTATAGTACGGATCATCGCGCGTCGTTCTTGCCGAGCCGAAGACGGAAACCCCGGGCGGGATGCGCGACATGGTCTCAAATCCATCAACAAACTCCGCGAGGATTCGAAACATGCGCCAGGTATCATCGAACTCGCGGCCAAACGACCTGTCGTCGCTATTCATAAATACAACTCCCCGTTAAGGAAAACGAGCTTCGCATCATTCGCTGCCGTGCCGGTCCCACGCTGTATAGAAACCCTCCGAAAACGCACATGAGGCAATGGCACCAAAGACGCTATTGTAGCGTCGCGACGGAGTTTGCGGGGCGGACAAGAAACACGATCGAGACTCATCGGATCGGCTTTGCCGGCTGGCCGGGCTTGGGGAGCGTAAAGCGGTCGCGAATCGTGCAATAGTCGTCGCCGCCCATTCGGGCCACGAGGTCGAGGCGAGCTGGATCGGCCGTGCCGTCGTCCGCGAGTACGTCCTGGGCGATGTGGAAGCAGAGAATCTCGCAGACGCACACGTTACCCGACAACGGCCCGCTGCCGACCGGGACAATCTGCATCAGCCGACATTCCATTTGAACCGGAGATTCGGCGACGCGCGGCGGTCGGACCAGGCGGGCGGGCAGCGGCGTGAAGCCCGCGGCCTCGAATTCGTTGACATCCGGCGGAAATGGAAACGACGCTTCGTTCATCGGCTCACGAATATCATGGGTGACGACGTTGACCACGCACTCGGGCACCGCGCGAAGATTCACGATAGTATCCTTGTCCGTGCCGTCGGCCTTGGTCGCGGGCGAGAAGACAACCGCTGGCGGGTTCGAGCCGACGCCGTTGAAGAACGAAAACGGAGCAAGATTGGGAATCCCGTCTGCCGAAATCGTCGAAACAAATGCAATAGGGCGCGGTACCACGCACGACAGGAGTGTTTTGAAATTCGCTCTTCGCTCGCGTTCTGCGGTAATCAGGGTCGTGAAGTGCTCGAAGTGTCGCATTGCAATCATTCAACAGTGGTGCGGGCGGCAGCCGGAATTCCTCGACTTCGCGGAAAATCAGGACAATTTGTCCGCGCCCGGATTCGGCGTTTCTTGATCCTGATTAACGGCGGCGAGCGACTAACTGTGACGCAGCGCCCTACTGTACTGCCGCTTGCAGCCGCTTGCAGGTTCGATAGAAGTCGAGGACTTTTCGTGCATCTTCCCGTTCGAGGTCGGGCGCCTTGACGACGGCCTCCTCTTGAATGGCGATGGCCCGATCAATCGCACCAACCTGATAGAGGGCCCGAGCATAACTCTCGATCCAGCCGCGATCCGACTTGCCCGAGGCTTCGTAAGCGGCGCGGGCCGCGTCGATAGCGAGTTCAGGCTTGCGAGCCGAAAAATCTTCGATTGAAAGCAGGGCCCCCGCCAGCGTTCCCATCGCCAGGGCGTTGCTGCGTTGTTCAGAGAGGTAGCCCGTCAACCACGATTGGTAGCGATCGGCGTAATTCCGTTCGTTCACGTAAATCTCGGTAAGCAGCCGAATGGCCATTTCGTTGGCCGCATCAACCTTGAACACGTCGACAAGTCCGTCCCATACGACGTCGATCTGGCCCATTTGAAAGGCGATTTCAAGTGCTCGAAATCGCCGCTCGACTTCGCGACTCATTTCGGCCGCCCGCTTGGCCGAAGCCACGTCATAGCGGCCCGCGATCACGTCGCGAATCACGCCTTCCATGGCAGGGTCGAGCGGGCTGCCCTGCCAGACAACGCGACCGTCTCGACCGACAAGATATGCCTGGGGAATTCCGACGGCCTGGCTTGTGTCCATGTACGCCTCAGTGGTCGCGCCGCGGTCATCAATGGCCACCGTGTAGCTCATCGTCGCGCCCTGCTGCTTAACGAATTGTTTTATGTCGCTGGGAGAATTACGGAACGGTTCCGGATC
>JBGTDB010000545.1:0-5119 GCA_041748515.1 Phycisphaerae bacterium | reverse complement strand
TCGCCAGCATTCTTCGCGGCGTTCGGCGAGGGGTTTGTCCTGGAAGGCGGATCGGGTGGTGCCGCTGATGAATTCGCGGGCGACCAGCTTGGATCCCTGGATTCGGGCGATGCTGCGGGCGCTGGGGAGAATGGCCTTGTCGAGAATGTCGGCATGATCCCCGTACTCGACGATGACCTGGGCCACGCGGTCGGGGCGAATGGCCCATTCGAGCGTGCCCTCGATGGCGATGGTGAAGCTGTCGTTGGAGGGAAACAGGATGGCGTCGGCTCCGACCATGTCGTATTTCTGGCTGCGAACGTCGACCGTTTCAATTCGCATCAGGTAGGGGTTGTAGTATTCGAGGCCCGGCGGGAGTGTCTCGCGCTGAACGCCCTTCTCGCCGCGGGAGACGGTGAACGTGTTCTTTTCGGCGGGGTCGTCGCCGCTGAGCAGGGTGACGACGCCGACGTGCCCTTCGGGAATCTGAATCGCGGGGAAGCGCTGCACCTCGAATGCCAGGAGATTCACGTTGTGTCGCCCGGGGCGGAGAATGTCGGCGACGGGCCCGCGTTCGTCGGGCTCGGTGGCGACGGTTTTCGGAAACGGCAAGGGCCGGCCGAACTTGCGAACGAGAACGCCCATTTCATTCTGGTGGATGGTGGTGGCCCGAATCTTGACGGTGCGATAAGAATAGGGGTTGGGGAAGTATCGGCCCTCGGTCAGCACTTCATGGCGGATGCCTTTGAATCCTTCCCGAACTTTCGCTTCGGAATCGCCGGTTTTGGCGGCGATGGCCTTGACCAGCTCGGGATAGAGCACGACCTGGTCGCCAAGTTCGTCCGCCAGTTTGGCCGGGATGGGTTTGCCGGTCTTGTTAATCAGGACAAGGATCTCTCCGGCATCGACCTCGACGCGGACGACGAACCAGAGGGCGAACCCGGCCGCGAAGAAAAGCAAAAGCAGGAATCCCAGCGCCGCGGCGATCATGGATCCGCCGGGGAGCGGATTGTGCTTGGAAGTGCCGATGGACATTGAGTCCGGCATCGTAAAACTCCTGTAAAGGGAATTGGCCCGGCATCGCGCGGCGGGTTATTCCGAGAGCGGCGTTCCGCAGCGTCCGCAGTACTTTGCCTGTTTCCGGTTGGCCTGCCGACATCGCGGGCATCGACCCTTGCCCGAGTTTGTCGAATACGCGCTGATCAGGATGGATATGCCCAACAGCAGGCACACCGCGAGTACGACCGTCATGATAAGCGTCATTGGACCGCCGAACATCTTCTTGCATTCCTCAAAGAATGGAGCGTCGAGCGGATTATACCGCAATTAGCTCGGCGCACCATCGGCCCGCGCGTATCGAATTGTAAGGGATGATTTCCCTCATTGGGTTGCTTGACGGCCGCGACGAGGGCCGGGAGCGAATGGGTTGGCATACTCGTCGTGGGACGGATAAACTGCCGGATATGAGAAAATCGAAGTCGGTCACAAGCGGCGGTCTGCGCGGAGCGTGTATTGCGTCGTTGGCCGCGTCCGTGGGATGCGGATGCGGCGGCGGGTCTCATTTTGACGCACGTGAAGTGCTGGAGGTCGAAGTGCGTCCCGTGACGCTCTACAGCATGACCCTGGATGCATCAGCCTCGCCCGAGGAAGTTGCGTTCGCCGCCCTGTCAGCCGTGCGTGATGATTTCGAGGCGACTTCACGGGAGGCGCGAACGCGGGCGATTGCGTCGCAGTTCGATCTCGCGGCGATCAATGTCCTTGCCGGGAGAAACAGGACGCGGCTCGACGATCACGAGTTTGTTTACGACGTTGTCTATCATTGGACGCCGACGGTTTCGCATTATTCCGGGGATTTTCCGAAGACGGCGGAGGAAGCCCGTTCGCGATTCGTGCGCCGGCTAGAGTCGGACGGCCAGGTTGAGCTGGCGATGGTGGTTGCCGATCCGGAGGACGATCCGAGAGCCCAGGTGGTCATGGCCGTGTGGCTGGCCCGGGACAAAGGAATCTGGCGGGTGCTGCACTTCGGGTTCGACCGGAAGCGGTCGCTGGGCGTTGCACAAGGCCTTGGTCCGGCGCGCTCCGGTGGAATGTCCGAGGAAGCGTAGCTCGGACTTCGAAGGCCGCCAATGTAAGTGGCGTTAGGTTGCCGAAGCCACATTTTGGCTGGTTACCCGCCATGATTTAGGTCGAAGAAAAGGCGGGCGAGGCGGAGGCTTCGAAGACTCGTCCGCGTCGGACGCGACGGATGACAAAATCGAAGCCGTCGCGGCGGACGCTCTGCCCGGGTCTGAGGGGGCCGTCTAATGCCTGCTCCAGTGAGGCGGCCAGCGAACCAGTGTACGAGGTCCCTTGAAGGCCGAGCCTGGCGGATACTTCGCCCATGGTCACGCCGCCACCGAACATCCAAGTGCCGCCGCTGAGCGCATGGGCGTGTCTGGGCAAGCGGTCGAATTCATCCTCCAGTTCGCCGACCAACTCTTCAATTAAGTCTTCGAGCGTAACCAGCCCAATCGACCGGCCCTCACTGTCACGCACGATGGCCATGTGCTCGTGTACGTCAATAAACACTTTGAGCAGATCCGACGCCGACGTGTCCGCGTGGGCAAAATGAACCGGGCGGATGATCCCGTTGAAGGTCGGATCGCTGGGGTTGGTCCTCATGTAATAGATCATTTCCTTGAAGTTGACGTATCCGACAACGTTGCTTTTATCGCCGTCCCGACAGACCGGAAAGCGCGTGTGGGCATCGTTATGAGCGGTGATAACGGCGTCGGCCAGCGATTGCGAGGTCGACAGGACTGACACCTGCTCCATCGGAATCATGACCTGGGTGACGCGCTTCTCCGACAATCTGGCGGCGCCTTTGATAATTCGCTCCTGATGCGCGCCGATGTCCCGCGACAACCGGGCCATGGCGGCCAGCGCCGTGATCTCTTCTAGGGTGGCCGGCCGGCCCTTTTCGGTGCGCCGTCCCTCGAACGGTCGGTTGAGAAAGTGCAGGACGCGAATGAACGGGGTCAGAATCCGGATCGCGACCACAAGCGGTCGGGCAATGACCCGGGCCACGGTCGTGTTGAAGTGGACGCCAAGGGACTTGGGAAGCAACTCGGTGTATTGAAGCATGGCGAAGGTGAAGAGGATCGAGAACAACCAGATCCACTGATCGCCAAACAATTCATCGAATTGCGAACCGGCGACCGATGCACCGATGGTGTGCGCGGCGGTATTGAGGATGAGAATCACCGCGATGGGCTGCTCGATGTTGGCCTTGAACCGCTGCCAGATCGCTCCAACCTTGGGATGTCGCGATGAGAGGTCGGCCACCTGACTGGGCGTCAGACTGAGAACCGCCGCCTCCATCAGCGAACAGAAAAACGACACGCTCAAAGCAAGTGCGACACTGCCGACAAAAAGAGCCATGCTGCAATATGCTCCATCAAACAGTTAGTAATTTCCCTGCCGCTATCCGAAACGTCGTCGATAAAGGTCGCCCACCTTCGCTCCCATCGAGGCAATCGATCGAGATTCAATTGGGCAACACGGCCGAACGAGAAACGAAATCATATCGCCGTAGTTTCATCTTCGCACGCAATCATCACTCAGGATGATTGACGACGGATGACCTTGATGAAGGATAATGTTACTTCTTTGAAAAAATCGGTGTGGGCCGTCGCCATGGGAATTCGAAACATGGGCTCTGCGTGACGCCGTTCGGGCGATCGCTATGCTATGTTTATATTCGAGCCCTCGCCCGGACACCTCTCGGCAGCCCGGGTGCGATGTTCGTTCATCATCATGGTTCGGGCCGGCAGGCGAAGGGGAGAGATGGAATCGCGGACGATAACGGTCAAGGGGGCGCGTGAGCACAATCTCAAAAACGTTTCGCTGAAGTTGCCCCGGGGGAAACTGATCTGCTTTACCGGGGTTTCGGGCAGCGGAAAGAGCAGCTTCGCGTTCGACACACTCTTCGCCGAGGGGCAGCGCCGCTATCTCGAATCGCTGAGTTCGTACGCCCGGCAGTTTCTCGGACAACTGGCCAAGCCCGCGGTTGATCAGATCACCGGGCTCAGCCCGGCCGTTTCCATTCAGCAGAAGACCAGCGGCTGGAACCCTAGAAGCACTGTCGGCACCATCACGCAGATTCACGATTATCTACGGGTGCTGTTCGCCCGGGCGGGGCGGCAGCATTGTCCCCAGTGCGGCCGGGCGATCTCCGCCCAGTCGCGTGAGCAGATCATCGCCCGCATTCTGGAGCTTGCGGCCGATGAGGCGGATGCAACGCCGCGAGGTCGGGAGGGCAAAGCGGCACGAGCGAATAGAGGTCTAAAGGTTCATATTCTCGCCCCCGTGGTTCGCGGACAGAAGGGCGAATATCGCGACCTTTTCGAGGACATGATCCGGCAGGGTTACGTCCGTGCCAGGGTAGACGGAACGATTGTCTCGCTTTCCGAGCCGCCGAAACTCGCTCGGAATCTTCGACACAACATAGAGATCGTTGTCGATCGACTGGTGCTTTCTTCGTCCGTTAGGGCCCGGCTGGCGGAGGCGGTCGAGGCGGCCCTGAAATTGGGAAATGGAACACTGATTGTTCATCGGGAGAATGACGAAAGTCCGCGCGGGCCCAAGCCCGCGGCTCGCTCCGACCTTCTGCTTTCCGCGCACTATGCCTGTCCACAGTGCGATTTAAGCTTCGAGCCGCCGTCGCCTCAGCTTTTCAGCTTTAATTCGCCGCAGGGCATGTGCCTGACGTGCGACGGCATGGGCACGACGTTCGACTTCGATCCGGACCTTCTGGTACCCGATCCGAAAAAGAGGTTCTTTAAGTATGCGATTGATCCGATGCGGTTTTGGGGACGGATCGGGCGCTGGCGGCGGCACCTGTATCGCGGCGTCGCCCGGCACGTCGGCTTCGATATTGAGACGCCTTGGGGAAAACTTCCCGAAAAGGCAAAACGTGCCCTGCTGTACGGCCTGGGCGACGAGCACGTGACTTTCGAGTGGCGATGGTCGGGCGGAGTGTGGCGACACGGCGGAAAGTTCGCGGGCGTGCTGGCCGACCTGCACGAAAAGCATCGCAAGGCCAAGTCGAGTTTTGTGCGGGCCTATTACGAGCGATTCATGCGCCAGTCCCGGTGCGGGT
>JBGTDB010000544.1:0-13182 GCA_041748515.1 Phycisphaerae bacterium | reverse complement strand
CCCCCGGCAGCGCCGGGTTTAAGGGGGCTTTGCCCCCCGGCAGCGCCCGGCATGAATGCCGGGGCTCGGGCTCCCCCGGCATTGCCGGGTTCAAGCGGGCTCTGCGCGCTTTCTCCGTAGAAGCGGCGGCGGGATCGGCGCACGTACCAGGTGCTGAGCACGTCGATGAAGCGCTGGGCCTCGTTGCAGAGCCGTCCGACGTCGAACTGGCCGTAGGCGTCGTGGGCGACGCCGATCAGCCGGTGCAGTTCGGACAGGATCCATCGGTCCAGCAGCGAACGCTTCGCGTCGGTGGCGGTGTGTTCGCCGGGTTTGAAATCGTCGGCCCGAGCCAGGTTGCAGAAGAACGAATAAACGTTCCACCAGGGAAGGATCACGTCGCGGCGGACTTCGTCGCAGTGTTTGGGGCCGAAGAGCACGTTTCGCTCGGGCGGGGTGCCGGCGTAGAGCCAGCGCATCACATCCACGCCGATGGCGTCGGCGGCCTCGTTGAACTCGATGGCGTTGCCCGACGACTTATGCATGGGCTTGCCCTCATCGTCCATGACCAGGCCGTGGCCCTTGAGCACCTTGAACGGTGAGCAGCCCTCCATCATGGTACTCACCGCCAGCAGGGCGTAGAACCAGTTGCGGAACTGGCCGGGCAGGGCCTCGACCACGAAGTGCGTCGGGAACCATTGCTGCCACGCGGCGCGGTCGGTGAAGTAGCCGGGAATGGTCGAGAACGGGACGATGCTGGCATCGAGCCAGGGGTTGCCCACGTCCTTGACCCGTGAGACATCGGCGTCGCCGCATTGGGCGCAGCGGATTTTCACGGCGTCCACCCAGGGTCGGTGCGGGCTGTGCCCCTCGAATTCGGCCCAGCCGGATACGGCCCGGTCCTTGAGCTCGTCGCGGCCGCCGATGACCTCGAAGTGGCCGCAGGCGTGACACTCCCAAATGGGCAGGGCCAGGCCCCAGTAGCGCTTCTTCGAGATCATCCAGTCGCCCATGTTGTTGAGCCAGTCGATCTCGCGGTCGAGCCCCCAGGAAGGAATCCAGCGAGCCTGTTCGGCCGACCGAATGATTTCGCCCCGCCAGAGCATGTTAATGAACCACTCGTCCACCAGGCGGTAGACCAGTTCGTCCTTGCAGCGCCAGCAGTGCGGATAGCGGTGGTAGTATTGCTCCTTGGCGAAAAGCAGGCCGCGGGCTTTCAGGTCGCGGACCACGTCGTCGGCCACCTGGTCGAAGCGCTTGCCCGCGAGCAAACCGAACTCCGGGCGGAACTTTCCGTCCTCATACAGCGGGGCAATCTGGGGTAGGCCAAGCTCCTTGCCGAGGGCATAGTCCTCGGCGCCGCAGCTTGGGGCGATGTGGACGATGCCGGTGCCCTCGGTGCCGGTGACCTGGTCCCATTCGATGACGCGATGGGCGGGCACGGCCTCGGCCGCGCCGGGGAGGCTGTCAAACGGGCCGTCGTAAGTCAGGCCGACGAGCGATTTGCCGGGAACTTCGCCCACAACCTCGAATGGGCCGTTGTTTTTGAACATGGCCTGAAGCGACATCAGGCCGGGGAGCTTCTTTGGATCGAGGTTCTGGATTGGGTGCGAGCGGCCGCTCTCGAAGTTGGCCTTGCCGACGTAATAGAGGCGGTCGGCCTGCTTGACTTTGACGTAAGTCATTTCGGGATGGACGGCGGCGGCCACGTTGGAGCTGAGCGTCCAGGGGGTGGTCGTCCAGACCAGCAGGTTCTCGCCGGGCTTGTTGCGGATCGGCAGGGCAATGAACACGGAGGTGTGCGGCACCTCGCGGTAGCCCTCGTTCATCTCCATCTGGCTGATGCCCGTGCCGCAGCGCGGACACCACGGCATGACGTCGCAGCCCTTGTAGATCAGGCCCTTGGCGAAGCATTTTTTGAGGAAGGCCCAGATCGCGTAATTGTTCTCGTCGGACATCGTGAAATACGAGTGACGCTGGCCGGGGGGCTTGGCCCAGTCGTCGGAGTCGTCCCAGTCCATCCACTGGCCGAGGCGGACGGACTGCTGCGTCTGGATGCGGGCGAAGCGGTCGGCCCGGGCCTTGCACTCCTCGACGAAGCGGCCGATGCCGTAGGCCTCGATGTCTTTCTTGCAGGTGAAGCCGTGCTCTTTTTCGACTTCGACCTCGACCCAGAGGCCCTGGCAGTCGAAGCCGTTTTGATATCGGAGTTCGTGACCCCAGCCGTCGGGCGCGTCGGAGGGAGCGGCGGCGTGGTAGCGCTGGTAGATGTCCTTGTAGGTGCGGCCCCAGGCGTGGTGGACGCCCATGGGGTTGTTGGCTGTGATCGGGCCGTCGAGAAACGACCACTTGGGCTTGCCGCGGTTGATCTCGCGGAGCTGTTCGAACGCCCCCGTATCCTCCCAGAATTTTAGGACGGCCCGCTCCATCGCGGGAAAATCAGCCTTTGGATCGACTTTTTCAAACGCCATGGTGCTTGCCTTTTAGGCTCCGTTATCCCGAGTTCTACGGGCCCCGATCATACTTTCCGGCTCGCCGGAAGAGGAGACTATAACGCCGGTCCTGCGGAACGTGAATGGTTCGGAAATTCTATTCCTGATGCACGACGCGGCGGACGAGGCGTCCTTTGCCTTAGAGCGGCGGCACTCGTACCATGAGAATTGTGCTGTCGGCCGCCCCGGTTGATACTGAAGGATTCGGGCCGCGGAGCCATTCAGGTGCATGTGATAATGACGGAGATTAATCGTGAATAAGATCGCGTTCGGTCTAGTCGTTTGCCAATTGGCGATGGTTTTTCAGGTTTCGGCGGCGAGCGGTGGTTCAGCCGCCGAGGGCGACGCCGGGCGCGTCGACGAGATTCTGACGAAGCTCGAGCGCCGTAGCGACGGGCTGAGGGACATTCAAACGTCGGTGGTGTTTGTCGATGACGACCAGATCAACCTTTCCCGCGGCGAGAAGCGCGGCCGCATCCTGTTCTGGATGACCGATCCGAATCCACACTTTCTGATTCACTTCGAGCGGACGGAGATGGATGGAATGCTCGGCAAGCAGGAGTGGTATCTGTTCGACGGGCGGTGGCTCTATCAGGGCGTCGAGCGGCTGCGGCAGGTGACCAAACAAGAGATGGCCGAGGCGGGCGAGAAACTCGACTTATTCGATCTGGAGCGGACGCCGTTTCCGCTGCCCTTTGGACAAAAGAAGGACAAGATCCTGGCCAATTTCAACGTGACCCTGGCCCTGCCCACCTCTGGCGACCCGGCAGACACGGATCACCTGCTGCTGGTTCCCAAGCCGACCAGCCGCCTGTACCGAAAATATGACCGGGTGGATCTTTATGTCCATGGAGACGTTCACCTTCCCACGCGAATCGTGGTGATGAAAAACGACGGGATGGAGACGGTCACGGCCGACTTCCCCGACCTGTCCAACAAGTCCATCAACACCGGCGTGACCGAGCGCGACTTCGCCAAGCCCGCAGCCTGGGAGGGGTACAAGGTCGTCGTCGAGAAGATTGTGCCGGGGGATCGATAGTAGATGCGCGCCGGGAACCGGATCCTGCCTCCTGAAGTAAATCGCTTAATGAAAGCGACGAGTTCATATTGACAGTTGGTTCGGAATTTGTTAGTACTACAGCCTGAAATCATAGGGCTGTAGGAGCCTTCGAATGGGCGAAAACCAATTTGGCGGAACTTGGACTCAGAATAAACTGGAGTGTCTCCGAAAGTACCTCGAAGCGTATCGAACCATCTTTACGAAGAATCAGGCGGCTCGCCATTTCACTACGACGTATGTCGATGCGTTCGCCGGGTCTGGCCAGATTTCAACGAAGATCGAGCATCAAAGTTCTGAGGATCTACTTTTCGCCGACGCGTACGAGGATTCAGAAGCGTTTGCCTACCGGGATGGGAGCACGCGGATTGCGCTGGAGATCAAGTCTCCATTCGACCGATACCTGTTCGTGGAAGTGAGGTCACAAAGCACAGCAAAACTTGCTGAAATGAAAGTCGAGTTCGGATCGTCTCGGCACATAGAGATCCGGACAGGTGACGCGAACAAGGTAATGATGGAATGGTGCGAGACGACGGATTGGAGCAAAAACCGGGCACTCGTTTTTCTTGATCCCTACGGAATGCAAGTGGAGTGGCAATTGCTTGAAGCGATCGCTAACACGAAGGCAATTGATCTCTGGATTCTCTTTCCGCTCGGGGTTGCCGTAAATCGAATGCTAACAAATCGTGGCTTGCCACCAGCGGCGTGGGAACGTGCCCTAACACGTACATTTGGGTCGGATAGCTGGAAAAGCCGCTTCTACGGCACAACCCCCATTCCGACACTTTTTGAGCTAGACGGCATTGAACGCCGTACGGCCAGCATTGATGACGTCGGAGTGTATTTCCTCGATCGCCTGAAGAACATCTTTCACGCGGTGGCGGAGAACCCGCTTCAATTGATCAACTCTCGCGACGTGCCAATTTACTTACTGTGTTTTGCCGCAGCGAATCCGAAGGGCGCCCCATCCGCGATTCGGATTGCGAGCGATATTATAAAGCGGCAGGAGGAACAATAGTTGGCCGCGAATTCCACTATCGAATGGACGGAGATGACGTGGAACCCGGTGACCGGCTGTACCAAGGTCAGCGAGGGCTGTCGATTCTGTTATGCTGAGCGGATGGCCAAGCGGCTTCTGGCTATGGACAATCCGAGGTACCTCAACGGCTTCAATCTCACGCTGCACCCCGACTTGGTGGACGTTCCGCGCCGATGGCGGTCGCCGCGGGTGATCTTCGTCAATTCGATGAGCGACCTGTTCCACGAATCCGTGCCGCTGGAGTTCATCGGCCGCGTTTTCGACACGATGGCGGCCTGCCCGCAACATACGTTCCAGATCCTCACTAAACGCAGCAAGCGCCTGGCCGAGGTTGCGGATGACCTTCCGTGGCCGCCGAATGTCTGGATGGGCGTCAGCATCGAGGACGAGCGCGTCATTGATCGTATTGACGACCTGCGCCGCGTGCCCGCGAAGGTCCGATTCCTGTCGTGCGAGCCGCTCATCGGTCCACTGAACGACCTGCCTCTGGAAGGAATTTCGTGGGTCATCGTCGGCGGCGAGTCGGGACCGGGCGCCCGGCTGATGAAACGAGCCTGGGTCGAGAGTATCCGTCGGCAATGTCACAAAGCCTCCGTGCCGTTTTTCTTCAAGCAGTGGGGCGGAGTCCGCAAGAGCAAGACCGGTCGAGCGCTCAACGGCCGAACTTACGACGAAATGCCGCAGACGGCCGAATGGATCGCGCACGGTCGGACCAGCCTACGGAAAACTGATCGAGCGCATTCCGATCGACGAACAGCACTTCCCGTTCTCGCATGACTCGCGGACGGTTCGATTGAAATGCTTGCGAGCTGCGCGAAATTCGCTCGGTATCGCATGTTTTGCGACTTGGCAAGAATGGCCTATCGAAGCGCGAGGTGGCCGGCGTCGACCAGGGTGCGTTCGCGTTCGGCGAGTAGCAAGTCGGAATCGACCATCATTCGGCAGAGTTCGGGCATGAAGACTTTCGGCGACCAGCCAAGCAGCTTTCCGGCCTTGGTCGAATCTCCCTGAAGCAGGTCCACTTCGGTCGGGCGGAGGTAGCGGGGATCGAATGCGACGTGGTCGCGCCAATCGAGCTCCAGGTAGTCAAACGCCTCTTCCAGAAACTCGCGGACGCTGTGGCACTGGCCTGTGGCGATGACGTAGTCGTCCGGCTCTTCCTGCTGAAGCATCAGCCACATGGCCTCGACGTAATCGCCGGCAAAGCCCCAGTCGCGTTTCGCGTCGAGGTTGCCCAGATAAAGTTTTTCCTGCAATCCGAGCTTGATGCGGGCGGCCGCGCGAGTGATCTTGCGGGTGACGAAGGTTTCGCCGCGGCGCGGCGATTCATGATTGAACAGAATGCCGTTGCAGGCGAACAGGCCGTAGGCCTCGCGATAATTGACGGTCTGCCAGTAGGCCGCTGCCTTGGCACAGGCGTAGGGGCTTCTTGGATAGAACGGAGTTTTTTCAGACTGGGGCGTCTCGACAACCTTGCCGTACATCTCGCTGCTGGAGGCCTGGTAGAAGCGCACGTCGCGGCCGGTGCCGTCGCTGTAGTCGCGAATCGCCTCGAGCAAGTGCAGCGTGCCGATGGACACCACCTGGGCGGTATAGACCGGCTCCTCGAAACTGGTGCGCACGTGCGACTGGGCCCCAAGATTGTACACCTCGTCGGGTTCGATTTCGGTGATAATCCGCCGGAGGTTCATGGCGTCCATGAGGTCGCCGAAGTGCAGGCGAAAGCGGACATCGGGCTCGTGGCGGTCCTGAGAGAGGTGATCGACGCGCTCGGTGGTGAAGACACTCGCCCGGCGGATGACGCCGTGGACGCGATACCCTTTGGCCAGGAGCAGCTCGGCAAGGTACGAGCCGTCCTGACCGGTGACGCCGGTGATGAGTGCCGTCTTGGGCAAGCGAGGGTTCTCCTGAGCGACTATGGTCCCGAAGCGACGATCACCTCGGCGCGTGCATCCTGTATTTCGGGCAAGCTCGCCGCATGGGGTGAGCGTAAACCCATCGAACCCTCGAATTTATCGCCTTGGCCAAGGGATCGCGACGTTTTCACGGCCGCAAACCATGCGTGGATCGGTCGATCGCAGGCCGCGGTTAAGCGCTGTCGCGAGGATTCGGCGTGGACGGCGGCTGCATTGCTTACGACCACTGCGTCAAATTCCAATTGCAGCGCCCGCTGAACAGGAAGGACGGGCACCCCGCGATATTGTCGAACTTGCTGGGCGGGAGAAGGGGCAAAGAGAATCTTCGCCCTCCCCCGCGCGGGAGGGACAGAGCTGGCGCTTTGTCCTGGCTGCTCGAATGCGAAACGATCGTCGGCGATGGCGGCGATGCTCAACCCCGCACGCTCAGCACCCCGCTGGAACGCATAGACGTTTTTGCCCAGGTCGGCCAGTAGAATTCGGCGAACGCCATCTCGCCGCAGGGCTCGCATGTGCCCTTCGATTTCCTGAAGGCGGAAGAAAAACTCGATGGCCTCGAGGCCAAGCCGGCACCTTCGAAAGCGGACGCGATCGATCATCGAGCGCAATGCGGCTGCACGAACGCCGCGCCGGAACGAGGGCTCGTGTCCGTCTAGTTCTGCCAGCCAGGAATATCGCTGCCTCCAATCCTCGCTGTAAATGGTGCGCAGGGGCTTGGGCAGATAGCGTGCGGCCACCAGCAGATTATTGCGCGTGTCGTAGTACGTGGTTCGCTCGTTGCGGCGAGCGTCGGCGGTTTTTTCGTGTTCGACGTGCAGATCATCAAAGACATCGATTCGCCAGCCGGCGTTGACCAGGCGGAAGCACAGGTCGTACTCCTCGGCCTGCATGAAGAAAGTACGGTCAAGGCCACCGATGGATCGTTGGGCATCGGCCCGGAATCCGACGCCGCATCCGACGAACACGCCCGGCAGGGCGCCGCCTTCCCGGCGTCCGTCAGGCCGATGCACGGTGAATCCGGCCGAGGCCAGTTTCGGATCGGACTCGAAGTGCCCGACCATACTCTCGAGCGATCCTGAACGCGGGTACGAGTCGTCGTCCAGAAAGACGATGTAGCGCCCGCGGGCACGATCGACACCGTATGCTTTGGCGCAGCTTCCCTTGTTTTGTCGCAGGGAAATCAGCGAATCCACGTCCGGCAATGCGGCCTCGGCCGTGCCGTCCGTGGAGGCGTTGTCCACGACGATGATTTCGAAATCGTCTCGCGGCTGATCGGTCTCGGCTAGCTTGCCAAGCGTGCGCAATAGTGCGTTCTTGCGATTGTGGGTGGCGATGACGATGCTGATAAGCGGCCGTTGGGCTCGGACCATGCGCGCGGGCTCCTGTTTGTATTATCGGCCCGTGGCGCCATTCGGTTGAAATGATCGTTGATCACCTTTCGCATGAGGAGCATTCGCGTCTTGCGGCCGCCTGTTTGAAGCGAAATGCCAATCGGCACGGCGAACTTTCGCCCGCGCGTGCCGATTGGAATCTGGATTCGAGAAGGACGTTTATTTCTGTGAATTTATCAGTCCCTGCAGGCCCTCAAAGGACTGCATGAGCGAGCCCACATCGAGCAGTCGCGTGCCGGGCTTGGCCACTCGCGCGGAGTCCAGCAGAGCGGGGTCGATCGGCCCGGTCAACAACGAAACGGTGATCGCACCCTTGATTCCGCCGATGCCGCTGACGGAAAACGAGCGAACGGACTCAGAGGCAGGATCGTAGACGATGGCAACTTTGGCACCAAGCAAATCGGCGATGTCGCCCTCGTCGATGTCGATCTGGTCGCCGGGGTCCTCGCCCATGGCCTTGGCCAGCGTGCCCATCGGGCTTCGCACGGTTTGTGCATCACGGATTTCCAGGTTCAAGAGAATGGTGCCGTCGGCCAGCTTGGTGGTCGTGGCCCCGGCGGTGGACTTGGATTCAACGATGACCTTGACGATCTCGGCCACCTGCCCCGTGGCCAGTTGACGAAGATCGTCCAGATTACCGAGTCCAAGCGCCAAGTCTTTCCCGAGAAGATCGGAAGGGAGCATGACGAGCGTCTCGGATCCGCGCGGAAGAAACAGGTCGATGATCATCTGGGCCTGCTTGTCGGGAATGCGCAGATTGCGGACCAGAATCCAACCGCTTTGCTCCGAGATGCCCAACGATACGTCCACTTCGATCGGGCCTTCACCTTCATTGATGGTGGCCTGCAAGTCGCCGGCAATGCCGTCGGCACCCAGATAAATGATGCCGTGTACGGAAACTTCCTCTATCTGCACCTGATCCAACTGAACTTCGAGCAGGTTAGGGTCAGCGACCTGATTGGACAGTTTCTCAAGCACAACCGCCGCCTGAACGGCCGGTCCGCCGTTGGTCGGGAAGATTAAGCCTGCCACCGCGGCCACAATGACCACCATGCCCACGGTGGAAAGCAGCGCCGGCCTTCGCAGAATCGACCGCGAGCGCGCCGCCTGGGGCGAAAACGCCGTCATGCAGTTGGCCCGCACCTTTGGCGAAAGCCCGTCGGGAAGCGGCCGATTGCGGCCGAGGGAATGGAGCGTTTCATCCAGGAATCGATCGGAATCATTCATTGTCAACCTCGCTTTTCTTGTCGCCCAGCATCGATCGCAATCTCGCGCGAATTCGATACAGGCGAGTCTCGATACTTTTTGGGGTCAGTTCGCGTTCGGCGGCGATTTCCGCATGAGATCGACCGTCGAAATAATACGCAAACACCAGTTGCTGATCGGCGGCGGGAAGCGCGGTGATGGCCAGCATCAATTGTGCCGCCGTCTCGCGCCGCGACCGGGCATCCGAGGGCAGCGGCCCCTGCTGCATCGCGGCCAGAATTTCCGCGGCGATGGCCCCGTCCTCGCACTCCAGCCGCACGCCCTTTCGCGAGAGCCGCCGCCAGTGCTTGCGAATCCGATTGCGGGCGATGCCGAACATCCAGGCTTCGCATTCGGCCACGCTTTCAGGAATGCTGCGTTTTCGCGCGGCCTCGTAGCAGACCTGTTGCACCAGGTCGTCGGCCGCGTGCCGATCTCCGCCGACGCGGACGAGGATGTACCGGTACAACCCGTCGCCGCAGCTTTCGAAGGCGCGCTGAAGTCTGGCCAGCGGATTCTCCGGCGTGCGCTGTTCCGCGTAGATGGGTGCGGCCACCGCCGCCCGGGTCAGTTCCACGAATTCGCTCCAATCCGCCACACTCTACTGGAATTATCCCCGCCCGAGCCCGTATCCCTCGCGGAAGACGAAGTTTTACAAGTGGGCTCGGTCGGGCCGGGATTATTGGAGCCAGCGGCCGAGGTTTGAGACGTTCAGGGGTGGGACGGGCAGCGCTTCAATTCGCGAAGCCAACCACGTGTCGCCGGATCGGAGGAAAGTCAACCGCCATCGCGAAGGAAAGTGGCCGTACATGCGAGCGGTTCGCACACGACCTGATGCGGCGAAGGTGGCCACGCCCGTTTCGGCGTCGGTAAATTCGACGTTGAACGATCGAAGGCGCGGGGCGTCGATGCGAACCTCACCAAGTCGGCGCTCGATGACTTCAAGGAATGCGGCCTTGTCCAGTGTTTCGCTTTCAAACTGCGGCGACTGGCGCGCGCCGATGGCGGCGATGTCCCCTTCGTCAACGGCTCGGGCAAGCTCGCGACAAACGGCGATAATCCGCTCGGCCGGAGTTTCCACCAGCAGCGACGTTCCGAGAAGCACCGGCAATGCGGCAAGTCCGCCAAGCGCCAATCGGGTTGATCGGCGATCCCGCCGCGCTGACCAGATCATGACAAGCACCGCCTGCGCAACGATCCAGCAGACAAACAGGGCGACAGGTCGTTCAAAAAGCAAGGAGTACATTCGGAGGATTGTCGAAGGGTCTCTTTCGATTGTCGAATGTTGCCCGGCGGCAGTTACGCTCATGCGCCCGCGGCGATGAATGCGTCTCGAACTTCGCGTGCCAACGGGTGATGCTCGGCGTACTTGATACCGAACTTCCTCATGATTTTGCCCGCAAGCCGGGGCCCATAGAAGTCGAGACAGTCCTGCCAATGCGACGCAATGGCCTCGCGCTGACGAGCGATCGACGGGGGCGGGGGCAGTTCGCCGCCGGACCAGATGGCCCGGCATTCCTCGAATATCCAGGGGTTGCCGATGCAGCCGCGGGCGAGGGTCACGCCGTCCACCCCGGTCTCGCGGATCATCCGGACGCAGTCTTCGGCGCTGAACAGGTCGCCGCTGCCGAGCACCACCCTGTCGCCGACGTGCCGCTTGACCCTTTCAAGAAAGGGCCAGTGGCTGGGGCCGATGTAGCGCTGCTCAACGGTTCGCCCGTGGACGGTGACGGCGGACACGCCGATCTCGAAGGCACCATCGAGGATCTCAAAGAAATTCCGCTCGGCCGCAAGGGAGTCGTCTGTGCCGCGGCGCATCTTGACCGTAACGGGACGGTTCGCCCCAACGGCATCGAAGACGCGACGGACAATGTCGAGGGCGATTCCCGGCTGAGACAACAGGAAGCCGCCGCGGCACCGGCCAAGCACTTTTCGGACGGGACAGCCGAAATTAATGTCGATCACGTCGTAGCCCGCTTCGGCGAGTTCGAAGGCCGCCGGGCCGAAAACCTCCGGATCCGAGCCCATGAGCTGGCCGCCGACGGGGTGATCGTCGGGCGTGACGCGCAGGATGGCTTTTCGCTTCTTGCCCGGTTGCAGGACCAATTTATCGAGGACGACTTCGTTCAGCGTGTAGGGGGCGCCGAATCGACGCGCGAGCCGTCGCATGGGCAGATCGCTATAGCCGCTTAGCGCCGCCTGCACGAAAGGCATGTCCAGTTTGATCGGGCCGATTCGGAGCATTTTCGTATCGATGGATTGGCTCGAAATTGCGAACAACGAGCAGCAATCAAGACGCTCAGCGCTGCGGAAACCAAACTCCCAATTCCTGATTCCGCATTCCGCTATTCACCACGTACCATTCCGCATTCGCCTTTACTCGTATTTTTTCCGCTGTCGGGCCGCGGGTATGTCCATCTGCTGGCGGTACTTGGCAACGGTGCGGCGCGAGATGTCGATCCCCTCGGCCGAAAGTCGCGCGGCGATCTCGTCGTCCTGAAGCGGCTCTTTCGGATTCTCAGATTCGACAAGCTCGCGAACGCGGGTCTTTATCCGGTCCCATCCGACGGCCTCACCGCTTTCGGTTTCCGTACCGCCGGTGAAGAAATAGCGAAGTGGGTGGATGCCGCGCGGGGTCTGCACGTATTTGTCGGCGACGGTTCGGCTGATGGTTGAAGGGTCGCAGCCCTGCTCCTCGGCCAGGTCGCTCATGCGCAAGACCTTCAACCCCGACGGGCCTTCGTCAAAAAAGTCTCGCTGTTTTTCGACAATCGCCCGGGCGACCTCGAGCAGGCGCGCCCGGCGGAATTCGACCGCATCGATCAGGGCCGCCGCCTCTTCGACATGCTTCTTGGCGAATTCGCGGGTATCAGAGCCGTTGTTCTTCGAACGGGCCATCTCCGCGACGTCCTCGCGGATTCGCAGTCGCGGAGAATTCCCCCGGGCCAGGCGAACATCCAGTCCGCCGCCTTCGTCGGCATAGTCCACGATCACGTCCGGCCGGATCGGTGGGACGGTCCGGTCGCCCACCTGGAAACCGGGATGCGGATGCAGCGTCGCACGCATGGCTTTCATGGCCTCGGTGATCTCACCGATGGCGTATCCGGTCGCCTTCGCGATCGCGGGCAGGCGATTCTGGGAGATGTCCTCCAGATGATTTTCGACCAGCGTTCTTTCGATCCGGTTATCACCCGGGAGCGATTCAAGCTGCAAGAGGAGAGATTCCTTCAGATCGCGAGCGGCGATGCCGGCCGGCTCCAGTCGCTGAATCAGCGGCAGCGCCCGGTTGACGGACTCGGTCGAAACCAGAGGCCGCGCAGCGGAGGCGACGTCTTCGAAAGCAACGCGCAGGAATCCATCGGGATCGAGCTTGGTGATGATGGCCTCTCCGGCCCGGCGGGTTTCGTCGTCGGTATCCACAAGGGCCCATTGGTTCAACAGGTGTTCATGGAGACTTTCCGATTGGTCCGGCGCGTTGGCCAGGGCTCCCATTTTGGGGTCAGGTTCGCCGCTCCATTCGCGCCGGGGGCGCCGCGGGCCGCGATCCAGCCAGTCGGGATCGTATTCTCGCGAAAGCCGCCCGAGTCGAGCGAAACCCTCCCGATCGTTGCGGTTAGTGCCGGACTCATCGGTGCGAGCGGGCGAGGCGTCCTCTTCAGGAACTTCGGGCTCGGCCAGTTCAAGCGCCGCGTTGCTTTCCAGGGCATCCTCAACAAAGGCTTCAAGATCGGCCACTGGCTTTTGCAACACCGCCATCGACTGAATGAGCCGCGGGGTAAGCCGCTGCTCCATTCGCATCTGCTGGGCCAGGTTTTGTGAAAGATACTGAGCCATCTTAATTCCGGGATCCGGCCGATCCGGCTGGTCTGCAACCGGACAAATGAGCGATCCGCCTTGGCCGTAGGACGATCAAGACTCGTCCTGCGGTCAACGGAAACCACCAGATCCTTAGCTGTGAATTATAGCGGAGGACCCGGCCGGGGGCATTACGAGGCCCGGTCAATCCGATTTTCCGGTCCGGCAGGGGTACTCGACTCCTCAACGGAGGCCAAGACCGCTGCCA
>JBGTDB010000543.1:0-10478 GCA_041748515.1 Phycisphaerae bacterium | reverse complement strand
GGCCAATCAATCCACCATAATGCACCAATTGCCCAATGAATCAAACTGCGATGGGCGTTGCACAAATGCTCAGTGTCATGGCAATAGGCCGAAAAGCCGGGAGGGTAGTGCATGTGCGGCAGGGCGTCGACCCTCGACTCGCTGCGGCGTGCTTCGCACGCGATCCGCCGATGCGGATCGGCCCGCAAGCGGGGAGGCCGCGGGTTAAGGGGGGCGTCGGCCGAGTCGTTAGTCGTCATGGCCCCAGGGTCTCCCGCCCATTGCTAATCATGGCCACAGGTCGGCTAGGGCTTAGCCGGAGCCGCCCAGCCGGAATCTCTCGTCCCCGGGGCACTTGGCGTAGGCGGACTGCTCTCCTGCATGCTGCCTAAGGCGGATTAGCCGGACAGCCTTTCGGGGTTGGTTGAGGCAATTCCGACATCATGATAGACTTTTCGTTACTCGGAATTGGCTGTGCCATGAAGGCAGAGCTTCCGAGAACGGAACGGATGGGGGGCCGGAGTTTTTTCTCTTTAGGAGTGAACCATGAGTCCTCTCGTATTGATCCTCATCGTGGTCCTGATTGTCGTTTTGTTGGGCGGCGGCTACGGCTATCGCAGGGGCAACAATGTCCTCGCCGGCGGCGGGGGCCTGGTCGGGCTGATCCTGATCATCATCCTGATTCTGTTCCTGATGGGCCGTTTATAATCGTGGCTCAATCCCCGTTTTCGTGGGGGGCCGAGCGCAGCCCGACGAATTTGAGCACGCAACAGTCAAGTCTATCGCTAGACCCCCCTCAATCCCCCCTTATTAAGGGGGGAAGCTCGCTATTCCTGAGTGTTAAGCGCCCTAGACGTAGGAGCGCACTTGGTCGGTACATTTCATTTCGCGAGATCCGATTCGCGCACCTCGCCGCCAAAACGGAACTCAATTGGAAAACTTGGCCTCCGCGCGACAGTGGGAATAAAACAGACCTGTCAAAATGGATAACGGGTTCCTGAGTCCCCAGGCTTGTTGCGGCCGCCGCAGTCTAAGTGGGAACGACGCCGCAAGGGGGGCGTGGCCCGTGCGTCCTTGGAAAACTGGATTGGGAAAGCTGACTGTCCCCCATTTTGCCGGACTTGAGAGGAGAAAAAGTTCTGCGCGTCAAGTTTAACCAAGGTAGTCACAGGTGGGATACGGCTCGACCTAAGCCACTCAGCCACGTTTCTCCACGCTGGAAGTAACTGTTATTTACGAGCGCGTTACGCCAGGTGCTGGGTTCAGCGTACTCTAGTTTTGCGGCTTCGGCATTGAAAAACGACGGCTGCACACGAAAACCCAGGAGTTGTATCCGGTTCGCTTGTCCGCGACAGCTTGGCGACCTATAGTGGTTTCTCGATTCGTTCCGTCGTGCGTTGAAATTGTATCGATCGCGAAACGGAGTTTTGAGAGGCATGGCCGTGAACGACGAACCGAAAACGTCGGGGTCGTTGCAACTCCGGCTCTCCGAATGGCTGTACGGGCCAAGGGCACCTGCGTTTCGGCGCGGCCGGGCCCAAGAAGACGATACAACGCCGGTGCGGCCCTCCCGTCTGAAGCTGATTGACCAACTGATAGAGAAGCGGGTTGTCGAGCGATCGGGCTTGCTGCATTTCCTGCATGATGTCCTGGTCATCGCGGTCGAGGCTCGAACGATTGACGAGGCGTTTCGGCGCGTGCTGACGGGCGTGGCCGAGTTCAACGGCTGGTGCTTTGGGCATGCGTATCTTGTTTCGCAAAACGACCCCGACGTGCTGGTCCGTACGCGGGCATATTTCGAGAAGTCGCCGGGCCGGTTTGCGGGGCGCCTTCGAGCCGCCCATTCCAAAAGGTTGAGGCGCGGCGAGGGCCTTCCCGGCCGTGTGCTGGAATCCGGCGAACCGGTGTGGGTTTCCGATGCGGCCGTTGGGTCGCCGGCCGATGACGACGGTTCGATCGATCCGCCCCGATCGGCGTCGGCCGCCGCGTTTCCCGTCACGGTGGACGGACAGGTCATCGCGGTTTTCGAGTTTCTTTCCGAGAAGGCGATTCCTCCCGACAAGTTGGTCATGGAGTCCATGGCCGACATCGGAACTCATCTGGGGATGTTTATCCTAAGCAAGCGGATGAAGAAGCGGATCGCGGAGCTGAGCACGTTTGAGCAGCAGCGCATCGGCCGCGACCTGCACGACGATCTTGGTCAGCGTCTTACGGGTGCCGCATTGCTGGCCAAGAGCCTTGAGCGCGACCTTCGGGGCGAGGCATCGGCGCATGCTGAGCGAGCCGGCGAAATCGCCCGGGGACTGAAGGAGGCGCAGACGCACGTGCGGCTTCTGGCTCGCGGACTGGCTCCCGTTGAGATTGACGCCAGGGGGCTGATGAAGGCGTTGGACGATCTGGCCCGCGTCTCTTCAAGACGATTCGAGCGAGACGTTCGCTTTGTTGCCAGGATGGAGAGCCTTGTGCGCAACAATGGAACGGCCACCGAGCTGTATCGAATCGCGCAGGAGGCCGTAACCAACGCCGCCAAGCATGGCAAGGCCACGGAGATTACGATCGGGTTGTCGGCCGACGACGATGAGATCGAACTTGAGATCGTGGATAACGGGATCGGCGTTTCGGATCGCGCGATTCGAAGACACGGTGTGGGCATGAGCACGATGGTCTTTCGGGCGAGGGTCATTGGCGGCGAGTTGGTCGTGGAACGGGCCCCGGGCGGCGGCGCCGTCGTGCGCTGCACCGTCGACAATGATGAGGAGTCGGCCGATTGGGAGTATACGGATGCCGGATAGGCCCTCGAAGATCCTGCTGGTCGACGACCATCCGATTGTCCGTCAGGGCCTGCGCGAGATCATCTCTCGTGAGCCGGACCTGTGTGTGTGCGGCGAGGCGGGCAGCGTCGCGGAGGCGATGAAGTGCATTGGTGAGATTGAGCCAGACCTGATTATCGCGGATATCTCGCTGAACGATGTCGGCGGGCTGGAGTTGGTAAAACAGGTCAAGGCGACGCGCGAGAATGTCAAGATGCTCGTGGCGTCCATGTACGACGAAGGCATATATGCCGAGCGGGCGCTGCACGCGGGGGCCCTTGGATACATCAGCAAGGACGAGGCGACGGACCACCTTATCGGCGCCATTCGCCAGGTGCTTCTTGGCAAGGTTTATCTGAGCGAAGAAATGACCGAGATGGTGCTCGAACGCGCCAGGAAGGGCAACCAGGTTCAGTCATCGCCGACGGAATCGCTAACCGATCGCGAAATTGAGGTTTTTGAGCTATTCGGACAGGGACTGACCAGCAAACAAATTGCCGAACGCCTCCACCGCAGTGTCAAAACAATTGAGTCGCACCGCGAAAGTATCAAGTCGAAAATGAGCATTGAGAGCAGCACCGAACTCACACACCGTGCCACCCTCTGGCTTCATGAAAGTCGCGGCTGATGGCTCCGCAATGCCGTCCAATGGTGTTTCGAACCGCAATTCCAGAAAATCAATTCTGAGTCTTCGGGGATTTCCCCAGCCGCCGCTCGGGTTATTTCAAGTCCCTTCGTTCGCCTGAAACCGGACTCCAAATCCGGCATTTCTCCGATTCACCGACTGCAAGGTTGAGGGGTATGCTTCTTTGTAGATCAATTTTGGTTCGCGGAACCATGAAGGCGGCGACGAGCCGAGAAAGAGAGGAGTGAAATGAACAAGGATCAGATTCAAGGCAACTGGAAGCAGTTGAAAGGCCGGGTCAAGGAACGTTGGGGGCGGCTGACCGACGATGATGTGGACTTGGTCGAGGGTCGGTTCGAGCAGCTTGCCGGCAAGATTCAGGAACGCTACGGCAAGTCGCGAGAAGAAGCCCAGAAAGAGATCGAGGAGTTCTGTGAGGCCTGCACGACATCCAGTTAGCCGGCCCTGGGTCAACTTGGATTGAGTCAATCATGAGAAGAAACGGTCTATTGCTACTGGTGATTGTATTAGTGATCGTCGTCGCTCTGCTGGCGACAGGCACTATGTCGATCCGTTGCAATTCGAACGAACCCAGTATGCCCGAGTCGATTGAAGAGGCCGGAGACAGGATTAAAGACGCCGCCGAGAAACTGACCGACGGATGATCGGAGAGGAGGCAATTCAGTCGGCGTAGGCCGCGGCGACAGACCAAGACGGGAATGACAATGGGATTTAGGCGGAGGCTTCCTTCCTGGCAGAGTTCAAGGTTGAAGCGCCGGAGGCAAGTCTTGATTCTGGCGAGTCGCCGCCGAGTATTTGATCGAGTCGGCGGCAGCAAGGGCTCGCTTTAACTCTTGGAAAAGGAGATAGCAATGCAAACCAATAAGGCGACATTCTTATGGTGCGGACTTCTGGCGATACCTCTATTCGCCGGTGATCTGCGTGGCGCCGACGTTTTGCGTCCCGTGGAGAAAGATGGAAAGCACGGATACATCAATGCCGAAGGCAAATTGTTGATAGAGCCGCAGTTCGACGACGCCGGCGAATTTCGTGATGGCCTGGCCCGGGTGAACGTGGGCGGCAAGTGGGGGTTTGTCGACACCAAGGGAAACATGGCCATCAACCCCATGTACAACGAAGTCGGCGACTTCAGTGACGGCCGCGCCTCGATCAAGAAAGACGGCAAGCACGGCTACATCGACAAGTCGGGCAAGGTCGTCATCGCGCCTGCCTATTCCGACGCCGGACCATTCGTTGATGGAATGGCCTCTGTGAAACAGGAAGGCACCTGGGGATACATTAGCTCGGATGGCAGGTGGCTCGCCTCGCCGCAATTCAGCGAGGCCGCCCATTTCTCGGATGGCCTGGCCCGTGTAAAGACCGGCGGCGCCCTTGGCGGACTGTACGGTTATATCAACGAATCCGGGAAGATGGCGATCATCGCTCAGTATCCGGAGGCCGGTCATTTTGTCGACGGACTTGCGCCGGTGAAGATCGAAGGCGATTGGGGCTACATTAACAAATCCGGCGAAGTGGCCATCAAACCGCAGTTTAAACAGGCCTACGAATTCTCTAACGGACGGGCCATGGTTCGAATTGGCGGAACACTTGGAGGTATGTACGGCTACATCGATAAATCCGGTGAAATGACCATTAACGCAAAGTTCGAAGACGCCAGGCCTTTTGCCAATGAGCGAGCGGCGGTGAAGAAGGACGGCAAATGGGGCTACATCGATACGAACGGCCGCTTTGTCGTTGAGCCGCAGTTTACCGAAGCCAAGGACTTTTGTAGCGGACTTGCAAGCGTTCGTAAGGGGGGGACGCTTGGACTTGGCGGTACATGGGTCTGGATCAACTCGACCGGACGGGTCGTGTGGGAGCCGACAAGCTGACGTTTTGCGACGCTGAGTCGAACCCACTTGTCTTGGGGGGCGGCCTGTGCGAGCGGGCCGCCTTCCCTAGCCTTGGAGTCGCACTGCAAGCGGCTGATTGTTTGGGTTGAACTAGACTGAGCGAGAATCTGCTCCAACGGCGATTGGCAAACCGCCGTAGGCGTCGAGATTGCGGATTCGAAAGGAGGATTGAAAATGTTAGGATGGGCGTTGACCTTCTTCGTCGTTGCGATCATCGCGGCCATTTTCGGATTTACCGGCATCGCGGCCGGGGCGGCTTCGATCGCGAAGATTCTGTTTTTCCTGTTTCTCATTCTATTTGTGATTGCTTTGATCGCCGGCCTGGTGACCGGAAGGCCTCCGCGACCGCCGATTTAACGGCAATCCGGGAAGACGAAGACTGGAGTCCGCAAACAAGCGATTGTTTGCGGACTTCCCCATTATATGGGGAGGGGGCCTGTCAATCGGCCGGCGTGTCTTTCGGTTGATGGGCTTTACGCCACTGTGATTCGAGGTCGTCCAGGGTCAGGCCGTCGTAGTTGACGGCCAGGGCAGAGGAGACGTCCATTCCGTCTTTCAGGGAACGGATGAAACCGGCGAGGCGCTGCCGGCCTTTGCCTTCGAGATGGGCGACGACACTGTGGGCGAGAGGGTATTGATGCACGGGAATGGGGTCCGTGCTTTCGATCATTTCGCGGATGGACCAGGGGTCGTCGCCCGCATCGGGATCTACGCCCGGTCCGTGTCGAGCGTACTGGCGGGCGAGCAGGGCGGCGTTGCCACCGGCGGGGGAGCGGTCGCCCAGGACGCGGGAGGCCATTCGCTCGGCGAAGCCCTCGTTGACCCAATGTGGAATGAGCCGAGGCGAATAGAGCCGGTGAATGAAAGCGTGCGTGCCTTCGTGAACGAGGGTTGAGGCGAAGGCGTCGAAGTCGATGTCGGAATCGCCCTGGCGTACGAGGACGAGGTGGGTGTGGCCGGTAGCCTCGACAGAGCGGGTGTAGCCGACGGCGCTCTTCCCGTCGTACCCGTCGAATTTCTGGGCAAACTTGCGGAACCGGCCGGGGCGCTGGAAGACAAAAGCCGGGCACTTGGCCAGGAAAATGTCGTGGGCGGGATCGAGGTCGAACTGGTCGCAAAGGGCGACGTACATGGCCTCGAACCATTCGGCGAGCCGGGGTCGCTCGCGAAAACGCCAGTCGGTCCAGATCAGGAAGTGGTCCGTTTCAACGAGGGCGATGTCGCGGCCGAGGACTTCGCGGACTTTCTCGCCGTAGGTGAGGTAGGCGACGCGGATTTTTTCGCGAAGGTCGGCGTCGTTATTGTCGATGGGGACTAGCGGCCAGTCGACGGAAGTTTCTGTCGCCTCGTGATCGGGTGGTCTGGCGGTTTCCAGTTTGTCGCTTCGCGGCTCCGTGGCTTGGTCGTTGTCGAACAGCACTCCGTCGCGATCGCGGCTCGGATCTGGCTCGCTGGGGCCGCTCGGAGCAAGTTGCCGTTCCTGGTCCGCGCGGACTGAAGTCCGCGGCTCGCTACGATGGTGAAATTCCGCGAAGGCGCTTTCGCCGCGGCGCTTATAGGACGGGTTAATCCTGGCGGCGGCCGTGAAGGCATTCGAGGCGAGGTCGGTTCGGCCCTGCTGGAGGGCGAACAAACCGAGCTGGAAATGATCGTCGGCGTCAAAATTGAAGACTCCGCCGCGCACATCGAGCAGGATGGCTCGGCGGACGGCATAAGCCGATCCACCCTCGAGCTCCCGCCAGGAAAAGACATACGGCGTCTGGTTGTTCAGTAGCACGAGTCCGTGGTCGTTGAAATCGAGCAGCCGTCCGGAGATATCGCCGCCGGTGCGCAGCTTGATGCTTGCATGGAGAGCCGTTCCGGCCGCTTCATCGCCCGCCGCCGGCGTACCAAGGGCGATTATCGTTGCAGCCAAGAAGATCGAACGAATCGAAGCGATCATAGAGGTTCGGTCTGGATTCTTGATTGGTGGATCAATTATTCCCCGCCATTATCGGCGTCGGGCAGGTCGTCGGGTTTGAGCGGCTCGGAGACGGCATAGGTTCCGTCGAGCCAACGGCCGAGATCGACCATCTTGCACCGCTCGCTGCAAAACGGCCGGTGCGGGGCGTCGTCACGGTTCTCGACGCTTATGAGAGATTGACAGATTGGACATTCAAAGGTCGGCATGAGTCGGCTGAAAGCACTGGAGATTCTCATCCCCTGGGTTCAATTGTCACGTTCTCGATTTTGCTATTCTAGCGTAGCGGTTCAGATTTATCCGCCTTTTTCGAGAACGAATCGGCGCACCTCGCTTGGCATTCCCCCCTGTATCGATTGGTGGCGGCCATTTTCGCGGCGGCGGGGAGATCGAACCGGTGGCGCACGTCTCAGGTGAACATGCGCAGCTGGCTTCTTTCCAGGGCAAACTTCTCAACCGGCTCTTCGACGTTGATCGGATAATCGCCGGAGAAGCAGGCGGTGCAGTACCGCTCCGCGGGCATTTTCACGCACGAGAGCATCCCCTCGAGCGACAGATAGTGCAACGTATCAACGCCGAGGTACTTGCGAATCTCATCCACGCTTCGGGTGTGGGCGATCAGTTCTTTCTGGTCGGGGAAGTCGATCCCAAAATAGCACGGATGGCGAATCGGCGGGCTGGCCACCCGCAAGTGGATTTCTTTGGCTCCGGCATCGCGAAGGGCCCCGATTTTCAGACGGGTGGTTGTGCCGCGGACGACGGAATCCTCGACGACCACGAGCCGTTTCCCATTGACCGCCTGCCGAATCACGTTGAGCTTCATTTTTACGGCGTGGTCGCGCCCGGCCTGCGTGGGTTGAATGAACGAACGCAGCGCATAGTGGCTGGTGGTGAAGGCCCGGCCGTAAGGAATGCCACTTTCGCGGGCGTACCCGGTAGCCGCGCACTGTCCGCAGGTGGGAATGGGAACCACCAGATCGGCCGAGGCCGGAGCCTCCTTTGCGAGCTTCTGCCCCATGGCCACGCGGGCCAGGTGAACGTTCTCGCCAAAAACCATGCTCGACGGGTCGGCAAAGTAGACGTGTTCAAAAATGCACGCCGCGCCGCGCCCGTTGTGATACCCGCCGAATCGGCGACTGCGAACGCCTTCGTCGTCGATGGTGACAATTTCGCCGGGCTCGACATCGCGCACATAGCGGGCGTCGATCATGTCCAGGGCCTTGGTCTCCGATGCCACCACAACCGCGCCGCAGGCCAGCTCGCCCAGGCAAAGCGGCCGAAAGCCGAGCGGGTCGCGCACGGCGATCATGCGGTCGGGGAACAACATCAACAGCGAATAGGCCCCCTGAAGGTGATTCAGCACGTGGTTTAGGGGGTGCTTTTTCTGCTGGTGGCCCGGCTTGGCCAGCAAGTGAATGATGACCTCGGTATCGCTTGTGGTCTGAAAAATATGGCCGACACGCTCGTAATTTCGGCGAAGCAGGGCGGCGTTAATCAAGTTGCCGTTGTGGGCAACGGCCACCTGTCCACCGGCGAATGAAAACAGGAGCGGCTGAGCGTTGCTTTCCGTGCAGCTTCCGGTTGTCGAGTATCGGCAATGGCCGATGGCCACATTGCCGCGGATGCGTTCGAGACTGGGCCGATCGAAAACCTCGTTGACCAGCCCCAGGCCCGCGTGGCGGGCGAGGCGGGGCTCGTCGGCGGAGCTTGATTCCGTGGGGGCCAGGGCGCCGTTGTCGCGTCCGGCGTGGGAGTCTTGAATGCGTCGATCGAGGGGCCGCCCGGCGGCGCCGGGTTTAGATTGTTTGTTCGCGCTGGCGTGGTTGCCCGTATTTCGTCTATCAGGGGTATCGGCGTTTCGTCGGTCGGGCATGCCGGGAGCCGGGCCGTTTTGAATGGAGACGATCCCGGCCGCTTCCTGACCGCGGTGCTGGAGCGCGTAGAGGCCGAGCTGCGTGAGGGCAACGGCATCCTCATGCCCCCAAACGCCGAAAAGTCCGCAATAATGTCGGATTGAAGAACCGGACAAGTTGCTGTTGCGACGCCTCAAAAAACCAAGGAGCAAAGAACCGACCGCCGACAAACAAGTGTACCCGCTGGGCGGCATTCGTCAACGAATCGCCTGGGATATCTGTTTAACCGCCTCGCAACGCCAATTTGACCGCCGATCAGCCCTCGGTTGAATACTTGCACAGGCATTCCGTCGATCGAAATAGGCGTTCTTGATACAACTCGGGGGGCAATTGTATTCTGTGCGGTCGTAGAACTTTGAGCTTTTGACATATCAAAAGGGGTGCCGCTTGCCTCAACAGAAGATGACGACCGAACACCTAATATTCCTGTCGGTGCCCGGGCTTCGCGTGGCCGACCTCGATCGGCAACGGACGCCGTCGCTGTTTGCGATTGCCAATCGCGGGACAATCACGGAGCTGACGCCCACATTTCCGTGCGTTACGTCATGTGTACAGGCCGGCATATGGACCGGGCGGCCGCCGGGCGGGCATGGGGTGATCGCCAACGGCTTCTATCATCGCGATCGTCGCGAGGTTGAATTCTGGGTCGGGCGAAACGGCGTTGTTCAGGGCGCTCAGATCTGGGGGGCTCTGCGCGGACGTCGCCCCGGCCTGACGTCGGCTGTCTGGCACGCCCAGAACATCAAGGACGCCGCAGCAGACTTCATCATTACGCCCGAGCCGATCCACGAGCCGGACGGAACTACTAAACTATGGTGCTATTCCAAGCCCGAGGGCCTATATCAGAAGTTACTCGATGAGGGACTGGGGCATTTTCCGCTTCAGCACTACTGGGGCCCGCTGGCCAATATCGAATCGACGCGATGGATTCTCAAGGCCGCGAGCTGGCTGAATGAGCGGCATCGACCGAACTTTCACTGGATATATATCCCCCACCTCGATTACGCGAGCCAGAAATTCGGCCCCAATAGTCCGCAGGCCCGCAACGCGCTGGTCGAATTCGACGCGGAGCTGGCGGGGTTCGTGGCCGCGATTCAGGCGAGCGAAGTCGGCGAGAGTGTGCAATACGTTGTCGCGGGTGAATACGCCATGACCGACGTTTCCGGCGTCGTATATCCGAACCGTTTGTTGCGCGACGCGGAATTGCTGGTGATTCAGAAAAAAGACGAGGCCGAATTCCTTGATTTTCGGCGTAGCCCCGCGTTTGCGATGGTGGAC
>JBGTDB010000542.1:0-3836 GCA_041748515.1 Phycisphaerae bacterium | reverse complement strand
TGGTGGTCGGTTGTCCGTTGACGAGTGTGGAGTCGATTCGATTGTTCAACGTTCGGATGACATTGGACAACCGGCCATGTACGTCACGAGCGAAAAACAGCCGCAAGTCCGCGTGTTCGCGACCAAGTGGAACCGAATACTGATCGGTTTCGTGGGCCACAGTTGCCGAAATCGATCCCAAAAACGAAAGCGAAACCACAGCGGCGGTAAGCCACTGTTGGGCTCGCTTTAAGGGAATAATTTGGGCAACTCTTCTCATCAGAGCTCCGGCACGCCACCGGCCTGGGTGTTTTTCAAGCCATGCGATCGGCATAAGAGAGTCTACGAACGCACGTTGCCAAGGACAACCAATACTCATTCGTATCGGCAAATCCGGTCCGGAGTTGAAGAATTCAGGCCGACCTGCAAAGGTCCGGTCGCCCTTACTTACAGCGAGTTATTCGAACTGTTGGGGGGCTCATGCCAGAAGCACAACATCCTGCTGAATGCAGCTTGTCGCCATCGGTCCGGTTTTTGGGTCAATGTACACATCAATTTCAAGTCGCACGCCGAACTCGGGCAGGTAAATACCCGGCTCGATCGTGAACCCGATCCCCGGCAGAACCTCTCGCGTGTCGTGGGTTTCGAGATTATCGATATTAACGCCCACGCCGTGAACCGCGGGGCCGGGGCTGAGACTGTGCCCGGTTCGATGTCGAATGAATCTGCCGTAGCCGGCGTCGATGATGACCTTTCGCGCGACTTCGTCGAGTTGCCAGCCCTGTAACTTTTCGTTCACTTTCAACGCGCTTTGAGCACGGGCCAACACGCCGTCACGCGCCGCCTTAACCGTCGCAAAGACTTCGCGATGCTTTGCGGGCACGTCCTTTCCGGCATAACCCACCCAGGTTATGTCGCAGAAAATGTTCTCGTCTCCCGGCTGCCGGGCCCATAAGTCGATCAAGACCCAGTCGCCCTTGTTGATCGGCGAGGAGTCATCCGCGGAGGGCGAAAAGTGCGGGTCGCCGCTGTGGGCGTTGACCGCGACGATGGGTGGCTCGGTGGCCTCAAGTCCGGCCTCGGCGAACCGGGCCACGATGTGCTGTTGAACCATGTATTCGTTGACCGCCTTGCCCTGGGCCAGATGGTCGCGAATCAATTGAAACGCACCATCTTTGATTCGGGTCACCTCGGCGCAGGCCTTTTCATGCGCCTTGCACGCCTGTAATGACCAGCGGGCAATGCGGACCTGAATCAAGTTGGCCGACGACACCACTTCCACGCCTAATGATCGAACCATTTCGACAACGCCTGCGTCGGTGATGGAGACCACCGGAAGAGCCCCACCAGGCGCGTACTCCATCGCAATCCGCCCGCCGCCGGACAGATGCTTAGCCAGCCGGTCGCGGAAGTCTTGCCACGAAAGGTACCAGTCTATGCTCAGCTCGAGCCCTTTGAACTGATGCTCGTCGATGCCATGCGCAATTAACGTCGGCTCGCCCGCGGCGGGAATAAACAGTGCGACGCGCCTCGTCGTCCAGCGTTTGCCCGGTAGCACTTGCGCGAAGATGGGGTTGTTGCCGCGAAAATCGTAAAGCAGCCAGCCGTCGATGCGTTGATCCCGCATGTAGTCCTTTAGTGAATCAAGGTCGTGCATAGTCAGTCTCCGTGTCGTTGATCAGGCCGATGCGTCACGCAGGCACAGTATTGCCGGCCGAAACGGTCGGTCTCACGCGGGCTTAGTTTTACGCCGGGGCCGGTGGCCGAAGGATCGAACGATAATTCGCCGACGGTCCGATGCGGTCACCGTATTGAAACGCCATCGCTTTGCACGCCTGTGCCAGGTGATTGACTTCATACCCTTCAAGGCGGCGGTGTCTGCAACCCTATTCTTCCAGATCATCCACCAGTAGCGCTGGCGAGAACGCGATCAGGAAACCCTCGAGTATCCTCAGTATCTTGTCGCGCATTGGGTCGTCCTCCAAGTCTCGCAGCTCGTCGAGTGGGAGGGTAGCCATTGTGCTGGCGAAGTTGCCTCGTCGACCTGCTTCGAGCTGTGGATCAGTTCCGCTTAACCCCGCATCGTGCAGTGCGGCCGCAACATAGCCGTCCAACCCCTGCTCGGAATCAGTGATGGCCGCCTGAACGGCTTCCGACCGGCCTTCATCGTCCGTCAGGAATGCCACCCGGATATGCGGAATGTTGGCGTCGACGGCCACCTCAAACCAGCACGACGGTGCCACTTCCCAGCGGCTGGCGAATACTCCGTCTCCGGGACTGTCCAGTCGCTGCACGGGGCCGTACCGGTCGTCCGTGGCCGTGGAGTCCTCGATATAGGCGCGAAATGATTCGATTCGGTCTAGATCTTCCGCTTTGATGGGCATTTATATTCCTCCCAAAGGATCCTCGGCCACTCGCCCGCGTTCGCCGTGCGGCAGGCGTCGCCCGCCTTTACCCGGGCCCACCGGTGGTCGCGGATCTATGCGATCAAGCAACCGCCTTCGCGCCCAACGGAGCGGCGTGGTGGCAACCGTATAGCAACGAACGTACCACGGCCGGTGATACGTCGACGCAAGCTCCTCCGGCGACATCAGGTCCGGCCGCGTTCTTCGTTTCAACTTGTTCAAATGATACAGATCGCCCGATTGCAGCCAACGTCGGATGGCACAAATCGGCCACAAATCTCCCCCGAACTTGGCAGGCCAGAACCAGGCAATCTGAAAATCGATCAGGTACGGCCGATCATCCTCCCCGACCAGCACGTTTTCCGCCTTTTCGAGGTCAACATAGGCCATCTTCCGCGCGTGAAGCTGATCAACCACTTCTCGAAGTCGGGGATGAAAGTCGTCCGCGACGCGCAACCCCCGCTCCAAGGGGCGACCCTCGATGTACCTTCGTACGATACCCGTGGTTCCCCATCGGCCCATCAGCCTTGGTACGCCCTCAACGTCCTTTAACCGCTTGAGTGCGGCCGCCTCCCGGCCGGCAAGAATCCGCCCGACCCACCGAAGCGGAACAATCGCAAACCAAGCCTGACGGCCGATCTTAAGTATGACCTTGCCTTCGGCCCCTTCGTATAGGGATGTAACGGCAAAGAAATCATGCTTGAAGACCCGGCGAAGCGAATAGACGCCACCATTAAGCTCAAACTCGGCGGGTGGATCGTTCCTGCCCAAGGCCCTTAAGTATGCTGGAGTGGTTCTTGGCACCGAATCATCCGCCTATTCCGATGAGCCTTCAACGGCGCGTTATCCTAACGCAACGACCGACCCTCGGACAGCCCATCGTGGTCGCTGGAACACGGACGAATGAAACGGCCAACGCCCGGGTCATTGCCCCAATTCGCGGTCGCGGCGGCGGAAGTTGCCAGCAGTATCGGAGGCTGTATTGAGCAGCAGAGCAATGGCCGCGGAATCGCTCGAACGCATCGCCTTATTCGCGCTGATCGCCCTGGCCGTGTTACGCCCACTGATCGGTGAAACATATCATTCAAGTGCCGATCCCATTGCCGAGGCCCTCCAGGAACTGTCCCATCCCAGCCCGGCGAGAACCTTGCTCTTCAATGTCATAATCCTGTCATGTGCTACGCTCTGGTTACTTGCCCGAGCCGTTGGCCCGGCGTCTCGGTTTCGCACGACCGGCTTGGAGCTTGGCCTGGCCCTGATCGCGATCGCGTCCGTCATCTCCTGTGCCGTCGCCGGAAACAAGAGAATTGCGATTAACGCGGCGATCGACTGGCTTTGCATGGGGATGGCCGCGATAGTCCTTGTGCAGCTACTGCGGTACGACTGGCAGCGACGGGTTCTCCTTGCGGCCGTGGTGGCCGGCGCGGCCGTCCAGGCCGTGCAATGCATCGA
>JBGTDB010000541.1:0-5581 GCA_041748515.1 Phycisphaerae bacterium | reverse complement strand
GGGGGCACGACTCTCCCTCATAGATCCAGCGGGTTTATGAGCTTGCAGCGAGTCGGGGCATCCTAGCGTGGGATGGGCTCCAAGACCAACGCCGGGCTTGGGCATGGCACGCATTTCGCAATTCACACCGGTGCCGTCCGGCCACTCCGGTATGTTTGACAGTGCGTAGTCAGAGCTTATACTTGCCCGGCTCTGAGCGGGTGTGCCTCAGGCTTCGCCCTGACGGCATTTGCTCGGGACGGTTGCCGACCGCTTTTCAAGTGGGTGCGGCGGCTATATTCTTGCTCTTTCGGACCAGAGCGGCTGTGCGCGGAAGGGCGCTGCGGCGTGCGGCTTGGTTGAATCGCTGTTGCTGCTGTAGCTCAGCCGGTAGAGTGCGTCCTTGGTAAGGACGAGGTCACGGGTTCGATTCCCGTCAGCAGCTTTTTCCAGCATGCCGCGCGGGACCACCAGGTTGGTTTTGTAGCCGCCGCAGGCCTGGTTCGGCGGAAGGCGCGGCCGGTCTTGCGAACGGCCACTGATTTGCTTTTGTAATTTGATTGAAGGGTTGTCATGCTGCGGCGGAGGGACCGTCGGGCGAGTGGAGGTTGTACTGGATGGCTAAGGAAACTTTTCAACGAACCAAGCCGCACGTCAACGTCGGGACCATCGGCCACGTTGACCACGGGAAGACGACGCTGACCGCCGCAATCTGCCTGGTGCAGGCTGCGAAGGGTCTGGCCAAGGCGATTTCTTATGACGAAGTGGCCAAGGCGTCGGAAAGCCAGGGTCGCCGAGATCCGACCAAGATTCTCACGATTGCGACTTCGCACGTGGAATATGAATCGGAAGGCCGGCACTATGCGCACATCGACTGCCCGGGCCACGCCGACTATGTAAAGAACATGATCACCGGCGCCGCCCAGATGGACGGCGCGATTCTGGTGGTTTCCGCAGCGGACGGTCCGATGCCTCAGACGCGAGAGCACATCCTGCTCGCCCGCCAGGTGAACGTGCCGCACGTTGTCGTGTTCCTCAACAAGATTGACCTTGTTGACGATCCGGAGCTTCTGGACCTGGTCGAAATGGAAGTGCGCGAGCTTCTCAGCAAGTACGACTTCCCCGGCGACGATATCGCGGTGATCCGTGGGTCGGCCCTGCCGGCGTCGCAGAATCCCGCGGACCCGACGGCGTCCAAGTGCATCACCGAACTGGTGGCCGCACTGGATGAGCGCATTCCGCTTCCGAAGCGCGACATCGACCAGCCGTTCCTGATGTCCGTGGAAGACGTGTTCAGCATCAAGGGCCGCGGTACGGTCGCCACCGGGCGTATCGAGCGAGGGCTTGTGAAGGTCGGCGACGACGTTGAGATCGTCGGTCTGAGCGCTACGCAGAAGTCGGTCGTGACCGGCGTCGAAATGTTCAATAAGACCCTCGATTCCGGCCAGGCGGGCGACAACGTCGGCTGCCTGCTTCGAGGCACGAAGAAGGATGAAATCGAGCGCGGGCACGTTTTGGCCGCTCCCGGCTCGATTAATCCGCACACGAAGTTCGAGTCGCAGGTCTACGTCTTGACCCAGGAGGAAGGCGGGCGGCACACGCCGTTTTTCAACGGTTATCGCCCGCAGTTCTATTTCCGAACGACCGACGTGACCGGCGGGCTGAATCTTAAAGGGGCCGAGATGTGCATGCCCGGCGACAACATTGAGATGATCGTCGAGCTCGGAAAACCGATTGCGATGGAGCAGGGGCTGCGCTTCGCGGTTCGCGAGGGCGGTCGTACTGTCGGCTCGGGCGTCGTTGTGAAAGTACTGGAGTAGGACCGGCTGGCGGCGAAAACGCGTTTCAAACCGGCGGAAGGCCGCAGGTGTTATAAACCATGGCAAAAGCGGTAAAGCGCGAATACGTTTGGCTGCAATGCAAGCAGTGTAATTCCCTGAACTATCGCACGAGCGTGAACGTTCAGGGCGGCGTTCCGAAGATTGAACGCTCCAAGTATTGCAAGCGCGAGCGAAAGCACACGCCCCACAAGATCAAGAGGAAGTAGGCCGCATCCGCCGGTGAGACGGGAGCTGTCGATCCGCGTAGGAGCGTAGCTCAATTGGCAGAGCACCGGTTTCCAAAACCGGCGGTTGGGGGTTCAAATCCCTCCGCTCCTGATGGAGCCGGGTATTGTCCCGAACGATAGGCGACTCGCCAGCAGAGGTTCGCACATGAGCGACTCAAAATCCACGACCATCGAGCGCAAGGATTCGCCAGGGTCGTCCTTGCCGGCCGGCTCCGCCGACCGCTCCGGCAGGAGTCTTCCTCCAGGCGGCGGATTCGACGGCGGCGACGTACCCGGCGGCGGCCCCTCGCCGTTGCAACCGGGTCGCCCCGGCGGCTCCCGCCTGCTGACCAGTTACAAGCAGGAACAGGGCAAGTACACGCGGCTCGGTTCGTTTCTCGCCGGGGGCGCGCTGGTTGCGTGGGGCGCCTATTTTGTTTACGAGCGGTTGCAGGTTTATCAGGGCGACGATTGGGTTTCGCTGCTTATTACCACGGGAATTCCGATTTTATTCGCCGTCATTTTCGGCGCGCTGGTCTGGTGGGTTGCCTATGGCAGTCGGGGCGTCGGCGACTTCCTGATCGCGACCGAAGGGGAGATGAAAAAGGTCAGTTGGTCCACCCGCCGCGAGATCATCGGCTCAACGAAAGTGGTGATTCTCTTTACGGTATTGATGGCGGCATACTTATTTGTGGTGGACGTTGTGTTTCAGGGCATCTTCAGCGCCATAGGCGTGCTCCATCAATGACGGACTCAAGCCCGACATCCCAGGACGTGCAGGAGCGATCCGGCGGCGACGTAGCGGAATCGCAGGGGACGCCTGTGGCCGCGACCGAGGCCCTGGCCGCGCCGGGTATGAAATGGTACGTCCTTCGGGTCGCATCGAACAAGGAAGAACAGGTTCGGGACGCCCTGGCCCGAAAGGTCAAAATTGAGGGGGTCGAAGATCGGGTCGGTCGCGTTCTGGTCCCCACGTTGAAAGAAAAAAAGATGCGGGCCGGCGTGCTCAAGATTGTCGAGCGCCGGCTCTATCCAGGCTATGTTTTCGTTGAGATGGCCTGCGAAGATGACGGGTCGATCCCCGAAGCCGTCTGGTTTCTGATCAAGGAGACGACCGGCGTCGGCGATTTCATCGGATCGGACGGCAAGCCGACGAGCATGCCCGAGCATGACGTCGTGCAGATGCTGGCCGCTTCGCAGAAGGCCGAGGAACAGCCGGGTCTTTCCGGACTGAACATTCACAAGGGCGACCAGGTGAAGATCACCGACGGTGCCTTTGAAAGTTACGAGGGCGAGGTTGAATCGGTTGACGAGAAACGCGGCATGGTCAACGTGATTGTGTCGATTTTCGGCCGTTCGACGCCGGTCGAAGTCGGGTACTGGCAGCTCGAAAAGGTCGAATAGAAAAGCGCAAGGAGCAAAGCGTGGCAAAAGGCGGACCACCCGGTGGAGCAAAAGGCAAGCCAGCGGCAGGCGGCAAGAAGGAGCTGGTCACTACGATCAAGCTTCAGGCGCCAGGCGGACAGGCGACGCCTGCGCCGCCCATTGGTCCGGCGCTGGGTCAGCACGGCCTGAACATCGGCCAGTTCGTTCAGCAGTTCAATGCCGCGACGGCCGCGCTGAACGGCATGATGGTCGGCGTGGTTGTGTCGGTGTTTGGCGATCGAACGTTTACTTTCGAGGTCAAGAGCCCGCCGGCGTCCGTCCTTCTGAAGGACGCGGCCAAGGTTGCCAAGGGCAGTGGTGTGCCGCACAAGGAAAAGGTGGGTACTGTTTCAGGGGCGCAATTGCGAGAAATCGCCAAGCGGAAGCTCCCGGACCTGAACGCGAATTCGATCGAAGCGGCCGAGCGGATCGTTGCCGGCACCGCCCGTTCGATGGGAATAGAAATCGCCGGTTGATGAATTTCGTCGCCGGAGCGCGATGGGATCGGAGTGGTGGGGCCCAATGGGTTATCAAAGCGTTACATACCGGAAGCAACTTGAACTCGGCGGCGGCTCGGCTGCACCCGTCGCCATTGACGAAGGGCTTGCTCGCCTTAAACAGATGGCGGGCGTGAAGTCCGACCGCAGCTATAAAAATGGCAAAAAGCGGAAGGGTAAAGACCAGACGGTCGAGCTTGTCATGCATCTGGGCATCGATCCCAAGCAGGCCGACCAGATGCTCCGTGGCGCGATCACGCTGCCCAAAGGCATCGGCAAGACCCGCAGGGTGATTGCTTTTTGTGACGGTGCCATCGCCGAGCAGGCCAAGGCCGCCGGTGCCGTGGAAGCCGGCGCGGAAGAATTAGTCGCCAAGGTCGAGGGCGGCTGGTTGGATTTCGATGTGGCCATTGCCCACCCTTCCATGATGGGCAAAGTCGGAAAGCTGGGCCGGGTGCTGGGGCCCCAAGGCAAGATGCCCACGCCCAAGGCGGGAACGGTGACGCCGGATGTCGCCGCCGCGGTCAAGGATTTTTCTGGCGGACGTCTGGAGTTTCGAAATGATGACGGGGGCAACATCCACATGCCGGTTGGCCGGGTGAGCTTCCCCGACGAGGACTTGAAGATTAACATTCAAACCGTGATCGATCACATTCATAGGATCAAGCCGGCGGCCGCGAAGGGGCAATACGTCAAGCGGATTTGTATTTCCGCGACGAGAACGCCTTCGGTCACGATTACGCATGGTATGTAGGTTCATTCGGCAGGCAGAGTCATTTAAGAACCAAGGTTGTCACGATGAGCAAAGTAGTTAAAGAACTGATTACCAACGACCTGAAGTATCGTTTTGACGGCATCGACGGTGCCTGCGTGGTTGAACTGTCTGGGTTGGACGTTAAGGCGCAGGAGAAAATTCGCGGCAACCTTCGGGGTAAGTCGGCTCGACTCGAAGTGGTCAAGAACAGCATGGCCCGGCGGGGCGTTCAAGGGCGGACCGCTTGAACCGCTGGGTAATGTCCTGACTGGACCATGTGCGCTGGTCACCAGCGGTGAATCGCTGATTGACGTCGCTCGGATGCTGGTTGAAGCCACTAAGGAGTTCAAGGCACTTAAGCTGAAGGAGGCGATTTTCGACGGCGATCCGTCGTTGATGACAGTCGAATCGCTAGCCAAAATGCGCGGCCGGTCGGAAATTCTTGGCGAACTGGCTTTGCTGGTTTCGTCACCGGGCCGTGCCATTGCCGGCTGTATTCGCTCACCGCAGTCCAAGATAGCGGGCTGTCTGAAGGCGATGATCGAGAAAGCGGCGTAAATTGGAGCGGTCCTGGAACGACCGATTCGGAATTGCCGTCTTCGGTATTCTTAACAATGACTATTTTCGCAGGCGATGACTGGTCCCGGTGAGCCGGGATGAAATGCTCCGCAGCGGGCGGAGCGCCTATTGTCGCCGCGATCCTGTTTGGCGAGGAGTAGTGGTCTCATGGCGGAAGCAGTAGCAGAATTCAGCTCACAGATTAAGGAACTGGCGGATAAGCTGGTTTCCCTTACGGTCAAGGATGCTCAGTCGCTGGTGGATTGCCTCAAGGAGGTCCACGGCATCGAGCCTGCCGGCGGCGGCGTGGTCATGGCGGCC
>JBGTDB010000540.1:0-4289 GCA_041748515.1 Phycisphaerae bacterium | reverse complement strand
GGTGATAAAGCCGCCGCCGGGCTGGAGACAATGCGAAGGGCTGACCAGCGTGAACAAGTAGTTGGTGTCCGGCAACATGCCGCTGAACACCATCTGGATAATCGTCTTGTCCTGCCCCTGGGCGTAATTCAAGATCGCCATGCCATCGGCGTCGGGCCCTTCAAAGCCGAAAGATGTGTCAAACGTTCTGATCTTCACCGCCTTGGCGGCGGCCACTCCGACAAACACACATAGTGCGACTGCGCATACTACTTTGCTGAACCTAAACATTTTACTTGCCTCCGGGGATTGAGGAAGTGTCGGCGACCTTTGATTGGCACGCGCCAAACTTATGCCGCCGTTTCTCGAACCACGACGTTAACCAATAAGAAGGTCCAAAGTCAATGAAAAAATGGCATATATTATCGGCGAATACGGCGCGTTCGCCCGATTACCGGACGTTCGCGCCTTTCCCGTACACTTATTGAAAACCGTTTGAAGTGTCCCTATGGATTGGCGGAAATGAATTGTGGCTCGTCCCTTGCGGGTCTATGCTTTGGAAGACTGAATCGACGAATCAGGAAATGAGCGAACCAGTGATCATCAAAATTTGCGGCATAACTCGTCCGATCGACGCGCAAATCTCGTTAAAGGCGGGCGCGGATTGGATCGGGCTAAATTTCGTCGGTGGGCCTCGGCGCATCGAACCGACCATCGCCGCTGAGATTCTGAAGGAAATCGCTCACCCCGAATGCGTCGTCGCACTGATTGAAGTGTCGAATTCGGGCGGCCTACCGGCCGTTGTTTCGGATTTGCAAGTGATGGGAGTGCGGCGTTTGCAAGTTTACGGTGAAGTCAACGCCAGGTTGGCGTCGAAGCTACACGCACTCGGGTTTCAGTGGATCGTCGTTGAACATGCGACAGGGCCGGAATCGGCGGCGCGTCTGCTCGAACGACTGTCCGTATGCGTGGAATCGCCTCCGAGTCATGTGTTGTTCGATACTTTTTCGGCGAGTTCGATGGGCGGTACGGGCAGGATATTTGACTGGCAAGGATTTTCCGAATCACTGGGGTCAATTCGCGCGTCGCTTCCGCCAATCCTACTGGCGGGCGGACTGAACGCGGCGAACGTGGCCAAAGCCATTGCAACGATCCGTCCGAGTGGCGTTGATGTCAGCTCGGGCGTTGAAAGCGCACCCGGAAAGAAAAGCGAATCGAAAATTCGCGAGTTTGTGGCGGCGGCTCGGTCAGCGGCGAAGCGGAAATGAATCTCGACTGAATTAAGAAAGGCTGGCGCTAATGGCCGATCACGCCGGTGTTTGAAGTGTCCAGCTTGCCCGTGGCCGGGTGATAAATCGCATGATCAAAATAGGTTTGAATCGGCAATCGGCCGCGCTCCTGCCGCACGAGGCGGGCTTGTTCACCGGGCCGGCCGGATATCATCATGATGCCAGCCTTGCGGTTGTAAACAACGTCCGTGGCCGTGATCCAGCTCTGGGCCTCCTCCGATTCGTCTTTCAAGACAACGTTGCCTGAGGCGTGAAAACGGGCAATTCGGTCTGATTCAAGCTTGCCGAAATCCGCTTCGTCCGCCGGGTCCGAATCTCCGGGGTCCAATTCGATGGTTAGCAGGCGCGAGGTGAGAAAAGTGGCCCGTCCCGCGGGGATTGATCCGGACAGGCGGTCCGGTCCCTTGAACACGCGTTCGATCTGTGCTCCGCTGAGAAACTTCAGGTCGACGTTTTCCTCGAATCGAATCTGTCCGATGGCGAAGTCGTACCACATTCGCCCGGTCCACTCAATCAGCGTCTTGTGGGGCGCGCCATCGTCCACGGCGGCGAACAGATCGCCGCGTCGCGGCGCCGACGCGGCGGATTCCGTGCCGGCGGTTGTCATTGTGAAGCTTTCAAGCTGAAGGCTCCCGACACCCTCGACCAAAACCTTGGAAACATTCGATCGCCTGTTCACCGACATTTTCGGCCCGGCCAGCAGCGCCCGACTGCGAAGCGAGCCGCTCTGAGCGTCGTGCTGCTCGGCCTTTACCACGGCATCGCCGACCAGATACACCGAAGCGATGTCTTTCTGAAGTCGGCGTGTTGCCGACCGTTCTTCCTCTTTCTGGTTGAGTTCTGAAATTCGATCGACGAAGGGTTGCAGCGGTCCCCAATCCCACAACGCAGGGCTGATGCGAGTCGTGCCCGCCTCGGCACTTTCCACGGTCTCGGCCGCCTCGACGTCGACAAGTTCAATGCGCAGCCGATTGCCTTCAAACGTCGTCTCGCTCGGGCCGACGGCTTTCACACTTCCGGTGAACTGGGCAACGTTTTCTCGCCCGCGATATTGCATCGACTCGGTCCAGGTGATGTCGATGGGAACCGGCTCTCTTCGACGTTTTCCGTCGAGATCGGTATTTGATTGCACAATCATGCGGCCAGGGCCGGGAACGTCGGCCCAGTGATCGCGGAGACTCGCCGAAATCGTCTCGCCAAAGACCTGCAACTCATCAACCGAAACGCTTGCGGGATGCTCCGGCGTTCCCTTTAAGACGGCCTGGTCCACTTCGCGGCCGCCGTGAAGCCGGCAATCCAGCTCGTCTGCCTCCAGGTGAAGCGGCTGCGACGGGTCCGAAACGCTAACCCGGCCAAATGCCTGCAAGCGAGCAGGGAAGGCCTCCTCGCGAGTGCGCGGCGGAGTCGATCCGCCCGGCACGCCGGCGCCGGAATCGACTGACTCGGATTCGCCGGGCTTTTCAGGAAGGGCCACTTTGACCCGCTCGAATTCGACGAGAATCCGATCGTCCGCCCGCAATTCGCGATTGTCCACAACGGCCACCACCTTGTCCGCGGCGATCAATTGCTCGGGAATGGAGCGACCGTCTGCCGAAAGCCCCAGTGGTATGTCAATTGTTCCACTGGTCAACCGGTTTGTCCCTTCACGCCATCGAACGTTGCCGGTGGCCTTCGCGTGTCGAAGGTATTGCCGATCTTTGCTCCATCCGCGAAGGTCTCCGAAGGTCAGGTCGAGCAGATCGGACTCAAGGGTCGACTGATCGTTCTGAACACGAACGTCGCCGTCAAAGATCGCTCGATCGAGAACTCGGCTTTCGCGCCGGCTAAAGTGCCCGGTGAACTCGATATCCAGTCTTTGAACAATCCGGCCCCAGCCCCGCAGGCTTTCGGAGAAACTGACGATTGAGTTGTTTTGCGGTGGCGAATTGATCGCGATTTGCGTAGCGGTGGCAGGGCGATTTCCACCGAAGTCTCCGCTGACTACGCCCGGACCCTCGACGACGAATTCGAAACGGTCGGCCTCATTCTTGACCAGGATGTAGGCGCCCTCGACGCGGCCGTGTTCGCGCGACTGCACCTGAACGGGCGTATCCGGGTTCCCGAAAAATTCCGCGGCCAATGTCTCCGGGATGAATTCGAACCTTGCACACGAAACTTCCGCTTGGGCGTTGGACACGCGCGCCGGCGCTCCGCCGGCGAGAACGCGATCTCGCAGATCTTCCTCTGTCGGGGTTTTATTGGGGCCGACTGTCTCGACCCTAAGCGGCCCCGACCAAGTGAGGATCATGCGATCCGCTGCCTGCGGCTGGGATGCGTCAATCGGAGCGGGCGTTGGCTCGGAATCTTTTTTCCCCTCTTGCTCCGGGCGATCTTCCAGCGTGCGGTAAACTTCCAACCAGTCCGCAATCAATCGAGCCACCGCCGTTCCGCCGGTTTCCTGAACGGCGTCAACGTCTCCTTCGAATCGGGCGAAGTACCTTATCGCGTCGCCGGAATCCTGGTTGTCGGACATGGCCTGGGAAAGCCGAAAGACGGGAACGTCACCTTGCATTTCAAAAGCTGGAAGACGGGCTTCCGTGCGGGCGGATTTCACGGCCGGTTGCCCATCGGCTTCGGCGAGGCCCTGCGCGTGCAGACGGGCCTGGATGGAGGCCCTTAACCACTCAACCATTGTCGTTCGCTGGGTTGGCGACGTTCCCGGCCCGCCCAATCCATACGGCTCGGCGGACCCTATCAACTCTATTCGCCCGCCGCGAGCGACACGAAGCGACTCGACCCGTCCGGCGGCGTCATCCAACCGGACTTCCAGATTGTTGGCGTCGAACGCCGCATCGCGGGCCGAAAGCTTGAGCGCCCCGGGAATGATCAACAAGCCGTATTCAACATCGAACTCAAGCTCGTCCGTTTCAATTCGCACAATGTCGTCCGAATTGAACGTCTCGCGCTCGGCTTCTGACATTTGCGACTTATCACTCTCGGATCGGCGGTCGAATTCGATGACAACCCCGCCCGTCAGGCGGC
>JBGTDB010000539.1:0-3040 GCA_041748515.1 Phycisphaerae bacterium | reverse complement strand
GCCCGGCGAGTCCGGAGAACCTGACGCAACCGGAGGCGAGCCAGGCGCCGACGGCGAGGCGATGGAGATTATCATCTATTGCATTCCCATCGCGCTATTCAGCCCCCAGATCCCCGGTCCGATTCCACCCGGATCATATTCCGGCCCCGTCGAGGATGACGAGCGAAATGTGATTGGCGGTATCGACGCGGAATTCGTCGAGGGCGAAGAGTCTAACTATCAGAGCAGCGACAATCCGGTGCCGCACGTTGGCATTCAAAACGGAGCCCTGCGCATTGATGTTTCGTCGCTCAGCCTGGAATCCGGAACCGCCGGAGACGTCGGCGGCATTCGACTGGCCACGCTGTTCGCCGAGGGCATTGAGCCGAGCAACCCGTTGATTGTGCGGGCACTCGATGCAGACAATCAGCCTGTGGGCGAACAGTCGCTGGGCGAACTGCCCAATAACCTGGACAATCCGAGCAATCCGCAGGGTGTGGACGTGTTGTTCACCGCGTCGGTTTCCGTGGTCGAAATCATTGTTCCGCCGAACGCCTTCGTGACGATTATCTGGATTTACCTGATCGATCCGTGATCGCGACGGCTTGTTCAATACCGGAAGGTGGCCGCCGCGCCGGTTTGGGTCGGCATGCGCTCCGTCGGAACGACAACGACTTCGCCCTTCGTCCGCAACACGGATTCGGCAAGGTCGTCAAGAATGTCGTCGGTTCCGGGATCGGAAATTTCACCATGCTGAATCTGTCCGGTTGCCCGGTCGATTCTGCCGGGTACCACTCTGTCGGCTTCGACCAGAAGATTGCCCACGCGCCCTTCGATCGCCGCCTGGGCCACTTGGGTCAGGTCGTCCGACCCGAGCTGCCTGGATCGGGCCACCTCAAATCCGTCAATCAGTTTCGCCAGCCGATCCAGATAAAGCGGCTCTATCCGCTTCCATGCCTCGACTCGCAGTTCTTCCAGTTCTTCGGCATCAATGGGGTCGAAGTTCTTGGTGATTCCTTCTTTCATCAGGAACGGATTGCGGCTGACTCGGCGAAAGGGCTCGTGATATTCACCCAGTGCCGCCAGCATCAGCGGCAGGCCGGATGGCTTTGAATGGTGCTCGTGGACCGCCCGGTCAACGACCTGAAAAAATCGGATGGTATCATTCTCCACTTCATCGCTCTTTTGACCATGGCCGTGGTGCATGACACCGTGGTTTTTTCCCGCTCCGCCGACGCCGCCCGCGCCACCGTAAGATGCGACGGTTATATGGGGCTCCGTCAGTTCCTCGCCCAGCGCTTCGGTGATCGTCGCGGGTACGTTGGGCATTTCGATCAGGTCCAGCGAATACCGATTGCCTTCAAGAAGTTTCGCTTTGCGGCGGCCAAGACAAAGAACCTGGTATCGGTCGGCCGACTGTAGAATGCGCAACAAGGGCTTGGTGTGAAAACTGTCTGACACAACAAGCAGCTCCTGGACCGGTCGCTGCAACTCGAAGACCTGAAATTTTCGGATAGAGCCAAGCACAGCAAGCCCTTCGGTCCGATGGTTCCAGAACATCCCGTTTCCGCCAAGCGCCTGAAACTTCTCCATCAGCGGCCGCACTTCGCGGGTCGGATATTTCTGCCGCAGAGAGTTCTCCATGTCGCGCAAGAGATTTCGATACCGGATCGGATCTTCCTGGTTGGCCGGATGATGCCTGTGCGTCGGCTGGTAGAGTGAAATGCACGGCGGCTCGTGATCGGCAAGAATATCAGCCAGATGGTCAGTCGTTATTTGGCGCATCGTAAACTCCTATAAAGATGCTGAATACTGCCGGATCAATTCCACATTGCGCGCTTGAGGCGGATAAGCGACGGCCGCCAGTCTCAGATCACCGGGTCGCCGGACGCGGACGTGCCGCCCTTGGCTCCATCCAACCGGCCCAGCATTCGCTCCAGCGATTTCTCCAGTTTGTCCGCCGCTCCGTCGAGGGCGAGCTCCACCGATGCCCCTCGATGGCTGACGGAAATGGGCTGGAGTCCGGCAAGTCGAGCCTCAATCTGGCATCGCTTGTCATCGTCGCCGCCTTTCTGGCTGCTGTTTTCGTCAGTGAGATGTACCTCGACCCGTGTGATGCGTTCCGAGAACCGCTCCAGGGCACCTTCCACCACGTCCTCAATAAGGCGGGTCAGTTCGGCGCTGCCCTTGGTCTGGCCGTCGGTATTAACTTGAATCTGCATTGCCAATCTCTCCTAGAACCGGCCAGCGCATTACGCACGATGCCGGAATGCCCAATGATGCTTATAATGTACCCGTCCTTCGTCCATCCGCCTAGCAAGGACACAGCCTTAGGTAGCCCCGAAGGCTTCACGGCCGTAATCAGGAATGAGCGGGATTGCTCAAATTGCAGCGCCAAGCGTGCAAGCAGCCTGCGATAGGACTTGTGACACGGCCGATTCGCACGAGTTTTCACCGCCGAGGCGCCTGTGCCACAGCGCATTGGCAGTTGTTTTCGACGGAATACAGGACGCGTTCGACGGGCCGGAACGCACCGTTTCCGAACTGTTACCTTTCAGAACGCAAAAAACTTTTTCGTCGGCCCATTGCATGGCTTCCGCATGACCTGGCTCAACTGGCCCAATCGTGTGACCCTTGCCCGGGTGGTCTTGCTGCCGCCCTTTGTGATCTCACTGCTTAACCTTCGGGCGGACTGGCCGGGTTGGCGATACGTCGCCCTGGGCATTTTCCTGCTCATGGGCCTCAGCGACGTTCTTGACGGCTATCTTGCACGGCGTCTCAACCAGATCACCATGCTCGGTAAGGCCCTTGATCCGCTCGCCGACAAGCTGCTTGTCACATTTTCGCTCATTTTCCTGTCGATCGAATCCACGTCGATTCCGGGATTCGTCCTGCCGAGCTGGGTGCCGGTCGTGGCCATTGGCAAAGATCTAATCATCGGGGTGGGCTACTGGATAATCTTCTTTGTGATCGGCGAGTCGTTCATTCAGCCCCGCCCTTTGGGGAAGTTCTGTACTCTGTTACAATTGGTGGCAGTGGGGTTCGTATTAGCCGGACCCGA
>JBGTDB010000538.1:0-5503 GCA_041748515.1 Phycisphaerae bacterium | reverse complement strand
TTGGCCTGCATCCGCCAGGCGATGCGCTTCCAGAGCCAGTCCTTGTTGCCCGAGCGCGTGGCCTCGCCGAATACCTCGACGTATCGGCCACGCAGTTCCTTGACGGTCATCCGCTTCAACGCGGCCACCTCGCGTGCCATGTTCAATCGTTCCGCCATGTCGGCCTCCATGCGCTGCCGGTCTCTTTCCGTTAACGCGGGGCACAGGAGGCCAAGGTTTCCGAAAGATGGCAAGGCCAATCCGCCTGGATTTTCGAACTTGCCGCGCTCTCGTATGTCGCGGAATCGGGCGATGAAGATGCGTCTGGCAGAACGCAACCCGTGCGGCGCTTCAGCCGCAGGAACCCGGTGGCCAGCAGCGATGCGACTTCGTCCAGGCGTTCGTCGATGGACATGGCGGCGGGGTCGTCGCGGTGCATGGGCGCTCCTCGACCTGCGTGCGCCGATGCTTCGGCAGGCAGGGCATTCGCCCACAACGACCTCCCTTGACACGACGTTGTCCTGCATCGCAGGACGTGTCGCTGTGTGACACGCGAGCTTCGCACGCAACGGCGAGTCAAGGGCCGGTGAGTTGTCCGGCGGTGATGATTCGACGCTGCGCGTTAACAGCGTCCTCCTTCACTACCTACCGCCGACGTGTTCGACATGTGCCGTCTTTGCTTTCGGACCGCAAACGTCCGAAAACACAAGGGCCGGGCGGCTGGATAAAAAGGCACACACTTGTTAGTATCTGGCGGCGTTTTTATCCAAGAGGAGGCGCATGCCCATGGCCTCGGTCAACGAGCGAGCCCGGGAAATCTTCAAGGCGCACGGCGGAACGCTTCGCACCCGCGAAGCGCTCACGGCCGGTATCCATCCGCGCACGCTCTACGCCCTGCGCGACGCGGGTTTTCTGGAACAGCTCGCCCGCGGCGTGTTTCGCCTAACCGGCATGCCGCCGCTCAGCGACCCTGACCTAGCCACGGTCGGCAAGCGGGTGCCGCAGGGAGTAGTATGCCTGATATCGGCGCTGGCGTTCCACGAGCTGACCACACAGATTCCCCATGTTGTGCATCTGGCGATGAAACGCAACACGCGAACGCCGAGGCTCAGTTATCCGCCGATCCAAGTGTACCGATTCTCTGCTGACGCATTTAAGGCCGGCGTCGAGATGCATACCATCGAGGGCATCGACGTTAGGGTCTACAACCCGGAGAAGACGCTGGCAGACTGCTTCAAGTACCGCAACCGGATCGGGCTGGATGTTGCACTGGAGGCTCTGCGGAACTATCGAATCCGTCGCGGCACAAAACTCCAACGTGTGCTCGAGTACGCACGGGTGTGCCGGGTCGAGTCAATCATCCGCCCGTATCTGGAGGCCAGCGGATGACCGAACGCAACCCGAAAAACATCGTCGCGTCGCTCCACCAGCGTCTGCTCAACGTGTCGAAGCAGACCGGCCGGGTATTCAACGATCTGGTCATGTATTACGCCATCGAGCGGTTCCTTTTCCGCCTGACCCAGTCGCGCTACGCGGATCGCGTCGTACTCAAAGGCGGTCTGCTGCTCCAGGTCTGGAACGCGCCCGTCACCCGAATCACCCGGGACATCGACCTGTTGAGCAAGCTCAGCAACGACCTTGGACAGATCGAGGAAATGGTCCGGACTGTATGTGTCGTCGCGGTTGAAGACGACGGTTTGATCTTCGATCCCAAGAGCGTGATGACCGCTCGCATCGTTGAGGATGCCGACTACGAAGGAGTGCGCGCGTCGTTCAAGGGCCGCTTCGGCAAGATGCCGCTGGCCATGCAGATCGACTTCGGTTTCAGCGACGTGATGACGCCGGGGCCCACGCCCATCACCTATCCCAGCGTGCTGGGTCATCCCTCGCCGAGGATGATGGCATACAACCGGGAGACGGCCGTGGCTGAAAAGTTCGAGGCAATGGTCAAGCTCGGTGAGCTTAACAGCCGGATGAAGGATTTCTTTGACGTTTGGGTGCTGGCCCAGAACTTCGCGTTCGACGGGTCGGTGCTCGCCACGGCAATACGGTCAACGTTCGCACGGCGAAAAACAGACATCGAAACCGAGCCGGTTTGTTTCACTGCTCGGTTTGCAAATACACCGGCGAAAGCGGCTCAGTGGAAGGGCTTTCTCAGGACCAGTCGTGTGGGAACAGCCCCGGTCGAGTTCTCAGTGGTGGTCGCTTGCACAGGCGAGTTCCTTCAAGTCGTTGCGACGGCAGTCCACAACAAGGAGGCATTTGATCTGACCTGGGTGCCGGGCGGGCCGTGGCGTTGAGTCCAGATGCTGCGGGGGCTACGCCGCGAGAGTTCGAAGTGCTTCACTCGGGGTGCCGAATGTTTTTTGCCCGTTAACTAACGGGCGATGTAAACGAGAGAGCGCGAGAGTTCGAGACGCTCTCATGCGGAGTTCGAGCGCAACCTGCCGGGTTGCGATCGGACCCCGAACGTGACGGCTACGAACCGAGAGCGCCGCCCGTCGTGGCGGAACCGCCGTAACCCTTTGCGGGCAACGGGTTACCGCGACCACGCGGCACGCCCGCCCTGTGGCGTGGCCGTTAACGGAAACGGGCACTCTCTTTCGAGAAAACCGGGTCAACTCCCCGACTAGGATTCGAACCTAGAACCTAGCGGTTAACAGCCGCTCGCTCTACCATTGAGCTATCGGGGATTATTCAGCGACCCAGCTGACCGAACCGGGCCGCGCCAGAATACTTTAGTCGATCGCCGGACGGAATCAACATCCCAACATCGGCCCAATTTACGCCGATGTCCATCGGAATCAACATCCGCAACATCGCCCAGCAAGATGAAATAGCCGGCCAATTTCGCCGCTGTCGATCCAAGGGCTCGTGCCTGGCGAAACCTCCGATTCCAAGATCACCTTGAGGTGCGTTCTGACCTGATGAAACTGACGAATCAGTGGCAATTGCTGCTGGTGGTCGGGCCAACGGTGGGCCCGCTAACGATGGCCTGGCTGCCGGCGGCGTGACTGACCGTCGTCCTGATGTTGTTGGCCTGTGTGGACCCTGGTCCCGACGACCGTGGCTCTGCGGGCCGTAGTCCCGCTGCCCATAGCATTGAAGACTGTAGCCCCGGTGACAAGCGACCGGGGCTGAGTCAGAAAATGATATCCCGGCTCTCCGGTGAATTCGTTGTTTCCAGCTCTCTCCGCACCAGCCCCAGCCCATAGAGACACGATTCAAAATCGTCGCTCAGCATCCGAAACAACCGCGACGGCGGTTCCGCATCTTCATCCACCAGCGTAGAGACAATCGCATACGACCGCTTCCCCTGCGAAACATAATCGAGCAGAACGTCCTCGCGATGGCGCCGCACACGCCGAAGCTGTTCAGGATATACACCCGCCCAGAAGAGTGTGTAATCGCCGATGTTTCGATAGACGCTTCGATCGCGCTCGGCGACGTTGGCCGGCAACTCTTCGCGAGCCAAGGCCAGCACCGCCGCGAGTTGCTCAAGCCGCAGCCCCGACTCAAACCGCACCGCGTTGATTCGATCGACGTGCGTGAAATCAACCAGCAGATCGGCCAGATATTCGTTCAGCACGGGATCGCAAACGCCTACCTCCGCGCAAAAGGCGTTCTCGACAAGCCCGGTGAAGAGCCGGCGCAAAGGATGATCCGGTCCAATGGCTTCCATTGTTCTGCCTGCCCTGATGTAGGCCTCCGCCCGATCCCCGGTGCCCCGTCGTGAAACGTGCGGCCCGGGCAAATCGGCCGTAGTTCCCCGCCAAGCTGGCGGCGCCACGCGGCGACCAACGACTTCCGCCACCGGCCCCGAGGCCGGGAAGGTCTGTCTCCGTAATCGATCCTAGAATTCGCGTCGGCAAGAGGCAACAATATCTGAAGCAGCGATCGGCCATGACCGGCCCCTTCGCCGATCACCGCATCCACTTGGCCGCATGAAGAGTCCGATAGCTTCGCCATCGTCACAGCGCCCGATCCCGGCCGAGGGAGGCTCGCCTTGACTACTTCAGCAGATCCTTGATGACTCGCTCGTACTTCTTCTCATCACCCTTCTCAAACCCGACTTGCGTGTGCCGTATGACGCCACCGGCGTCGATAATGAACGCCGGTCAGCCATAGGCGTATAGTTTGCCCAATTCGGATTGGTGACCGTTAAAAACGGGGTAAGCAACCCGAAGTTCCTCGGTCAACTTCTTCGCGTCGTCCGGATCGGAGTGCATCGAGATCACGAAGACCTTAAGCCCCTGTTCACCGTACTTTTCGTGAAATTTCTGGAGATGGACCATCTCCTCGCGGGAAAACGCTCAGTATCTCGAGAAGAATCCGACCGCGGCCTTTGGGTGCTGCGTCTTGCCGGATTCGTCCTGAAACGCTAATCGGCCGGAGTCTCCGATCAAGGCCATCGGATTACCCGAGCGAAGCGATGGGAGTCGGATCGCGGGCATCAAGTCGCCCACCGCCAGTCGGTCTCGATCAACCCCCGTTTTTGCCACCTCGCCGCCCGAGCGAATGGCCTCAATCGCCTCCTGCCAGAGCCTCTCATCCCCGTCAGCATAGCCAACCTGGGCGAAACGAATGACGCCCGTGGCGTCGACGATTCCCATCGAGTCTCCGGCCGCAAACCGATTGGCGAGCGCCGAGCCGACGCCCATGGCCATTGGGAACTCGATTTGCAGCTCGTCGGACAATTTTCTGAGGTCATCCATTTCACCTCGGTGCGACACGCCTAGGAACGCCACGTCTGCTCCAGCTACGTCGGATCGCAGGCGCTTCAGTGCTCGAAGCTGTGCTCTGCACTGAAGGCAGTCCGGCTGTAACAAGTGGACGACCAGCGCGGTCGGTTCGATTCGCGCCTCACCGTGGACGAATGCGAGGCGATCATTCTCCAGGGCGATTTCGATTCGGCTTCCGCCAGAGGCGGAAAGTGCGATCGGAAGAACCTTCTCACCCACAATGAACTCGCCGCGCGCCAAAGGCGCGGCCAGGAGCACCGCGAGCAGAGTCGCGGCACCTCGAATTCGCGGCATGAATTTGCTTCTTGAACTCATCTTCGTGTCTCCTTAATATTGTCGAAATGCTGAAAGACGTCGCCCCCCTCGGCCGGTAGAGCGCAACAATACCATGATATGATTTATATGGCTTGACGCGAACCCCGCGGCATTCAGGCACTTTCGTGGGGGCGGGTTATCGCAGCAGGCTCACCCCATCTTCCCTGCTGTGTGGCCCGGGCGCCTCACCCCTGCCGCTTCACCATCGCCTCGACCCACACCGGCACGTAGGGCGGCGTGCAGCCCTTCGACACCGGCCAATTCTTGTACAGCCCGATCTTCTCGCCGATGGCGATCGCGCGCTTGCGGTGCTTGGCGTGCTTGATGCCGATCGCGCCCAGCGTGTTGTTCATCGTCCACTGCACCTCCGGCTTGGCCTTGGGCATCTCCTTCTCGATGCGGTCGAGCAGCGCCGCCGGGTCGAGACCGTCGGCGTCTTTGTTCACGCAACTGGCGGTGAGGTGCCA
>JBGTDB010000537.1:0-6104 GCA_041748515.1 Phycisphaerae bacterium | reverse complement strand
CGTTGCAACCAGGAAAAGGCGACGGTTCATATCACCGATACCATCCCGGAAAAGCGGGAGCGCCACCTCTGCGACGAGTGCGCCGAAAAGGAAGGCGTCATCATCAAGCAGAAACATCACACCACGAACGAAATCCTCCAGCAGTTCATCAAGCACAAAGTCGTGAGCGCGGCCGCGACCGCGTTGGATACTTTGGCCTGCCCGCATTGCGGCACGACCCTTCGCGACTTCCAGGAACACGGCCAACTCGGCTGTCCGCATGATTACGAAGTTTTCGAGGCCTTCCTGATGCCGCTGATCGAGCGGGCTCACGAGGGAGCCACGCACCACGTCGGCAAAGTACCGCCCACGGCCGAAACGACTGTTCGTCGTCAGACCGGACTGTTGCGGCTAAGGCGAGAGCTTCAGGAGGCCGTGGACCATGAAGATTATGAACTCGCCGCCCGCGTGCGCGACCAGATCCGCGAGATTGAACTTCAATGATCATCGACGACCTCTATAAATCGACCGGCGAGTGGCTCTGCGGCGAGGGAGCCGTGTCGGACGTGGTCATTTCGTCGCGCATCCGCCTGGCCCGAAACTTGGCCGTCCATCCGTTTCTCCTGACCGCGAATACGTCCCAGCGAACCGAGACCTATCGCGAGATCGTCGGGCGGATTACCGCGGCGAATCTGGCCGCCGACGGCTTGGTGATCGATCTCCTGGAGACCGACTCCATCGACCAGCACCTGCTTGTCGAGCGCCACCTGATCAGCCGGCAGCACGTCGCCGGAGAGGGCAGTCGCGGCGTCACCGTATCGGCCGACGAGCGCCGGGCGATCATGATCAACGAAGAAGACCACCTCCGCATTCAGACCCTGCGCAGCGGGCTTCAACTCGACGAACTCATCCGCGACGTGAATGCGATCGACGACGAGCTTTCTTCCGACCTGGCCTTCGCCTTTGACAAGAAACTCGGCTATCTGACGGCCTGTCCAACCAACGTGGGCACCGGCATTCGCGTCTCGGTCATGCTGCACCTTCCGGCGCTTCGGTTGACCAAGGAAATTGAGCGCATGGCCCGGGCGGCTCGCGACCTGCACCTCGCCGTTCGCGGCCTTTACGGCGAAGGTACCGAGGCCGTCGGTGATTTCTACCAGGTTTCCAATCAAACCACCCTGGGCAAATCAGAAGAGGCAATCGTCCGCATGTTCAGCGGCAAGATCATCCCCAAGATTGTCGAATACGAGCGCAGTGCCCGTGAAACGCTCGCCCGCGACCACGCCGCCCGCCTGGACGACAAAATCTGGCGGGCTTACGGCCTGCTGTCCAACGCCCGGCGCATCAGCAGCAATGAAACACACTCGCTGCTTTCGCCCATTCGCATGGGCATCCACATGGGCCGCTTCGACCGATTCGATCTCAAAACACTCAACGAAATCTTCCTCTTCACGCAACCCGCCCATTTACAAAAGATCCTCGGGCGATCGATCGACGAGGACGACCGCGCCGTGGCCCGCGCCGACTACATCCGCTCGCGGCTGAGCTGATTACACGAGAATCGCGACAAGTCTGATTTACCGCTTAGCTCAGCGATTCGGGCTTGCTGTCGAGCGATCGGAGAAATCGAAAGTCGTAGATGCCCGTATAGTGGCCGTCGGACCAGAAAAACTGGATGGCGTAATTTCCGACGAGTCGGGCGGAGGTTACCCGCAGGCCGGTTGGGTCGGCCTTGAGCACGGGGAGCGAACTGAGGACACCGGCGGGCGCAGCCCGGGTTGATCCGGCTCCGCCGGCGGGCCGGGAGGAATCGGCCGTTGGGCTCGATTTTGCCGAATGGCCGCCCTGACCTGGCGGATTCCCGAATCCTGTCTGGCTTTCTCGTTCTGTTCGACAGGTTGCGCAGGGGCAAAGTCGTCGCAATAGAGCCAGCGAATAGGTGCTGCGGCGGCCGTCTTTCCAATCGACGGTCAGCCGCTGCTCGGCAATCTGCACTTTCAGATCGCGCGGCGTGACGGTTTCGTCAAAGGGACTGCGCCCGTCGGGCATGGATTGGCCGGTTTCTCCGGCGGGCGACACCCGCTTTGAGCTCTCTTGCTCAGATGAAATCGGCGGTTCGCTGTTATCGGGCATGGATTCTGGCCTCCCAGTCGTAGAGGCGTCCGCGGTGCTCGCGGCGGAAGCCGATGACCAGCGGATCTCCGGATTTTACTCCGGAAAGGACCGTCCCGAGGTGCTCGACGCCGCTAACCCAGTATCGGCCGATGCTGATGATAATGTCGCCCGGGCGCATGCCGGCGCGGTCTCCGGGGCTCTCCGGTTCGACTGAGAGCACGATGACGCCGCTTTGCGTTCCGGGGCCTCGGCCGTCTGATCCGGGCCTGGCCGGGAGGCGAAAGCGCCGGGCCACTTCACCCACGGCGTCAGCCACGGTTAGGCCGACGATTCGGCGGACCAGCAGTTCACCATCGGGCTTGGGAACTGCCGCAAGCGTAACCCGCACGGGTACGGCACGTCCGTCGCGATTGACGGTCAACTGGACCACCTCTCCTGCCTTTCGGCTCAGCATGGCCACATAGTAGTCGAGGAATTGATTGAGCGCTTTGCCGTCCAGTTCGGTCACGACGTCGCCGGTGCGAATACCGGCCTGTTCGGCGGGTCCGCCCTGCTGCACGGTTGTCACGCGAACGGACTCGCTCCCGCCTACGTGCATTCCGACGATGACCTTGTTGAGCTTCTCGCAGTCGAGAATGTCCGGCAGGATTTCGCGGAGATGGTCGACCGGAATGGCGAAGCCGATGTTCTGCACGTCGTTACGGATGGCCGTGTTCACGCCGATCATTTCGCCAAGGATATTGAGCAGGGGGCCGCCCGAGTTTCCGGGGTTGATACTGGCGTCGGTCTGAATGACGTCTGGATGAATCACCCGGCCTTCGACCGTCAGTTCCCGATTCAGGGCACTCACGACGCCGGTGGTCACGGTGTTCTGAAGGCCAACCGGATTGCCGATGGCGATGGTCTGCTCGCCGATCATCAGGTCGTCGCTGCGACCCAGTGCGATGGGCGAAAGCGGGCGATCGGCGTCGATCTTGATGACGGCAAGGTCGCGGACGGTGTCTCGGCCGATCACGCGAGCCTCGTACTCCGTTCCGTCGGCGAGCGTCACGCTGAGTTGATAACCCGCCGATACGGCATGGGCGTTGGTTCCGATGTAGCCGTCCTGATGAAGGACAAAGCCGCTGCCGACGCTTCGTTCTTCGCGAACCAGCGGGGCGGGGATGAGTTCGCCGAAAAAGTTCATGCCGAAGCGCTGCACCTCGACCCGCCCCGTGGCCGAAATGTTCACCACTGAGTCGCGGGCTCTTTCGTAGGCTTCGACAACCGGCGTCCGGCGGAGTTTCCGGGTGTCATGGTCTACAGGTGGTGACCGATCAAACGCTGTGCTGCCGGCGGGTGCCGGCGGCTTAAAGTCAGTCTTGTCGGAGTCCGGACCGGCCGCGGCGAAAGAGACCGTGAGGGCGATCGAAACCGCGGGGATTACGAATCCGAAAGGACGAAAGCATCGGGATTCCTGCAAATTCATCATCTCATTTACCCACGAAATGCGATTGAAGTTCGAGATTGCCTTTTCAATGATGCCCCGCCTCCCGGTTGTCGCGGCGGCTGCCACCGAGATTCCGATTCGGCTCCGCCGAGTTTCATCCTACCCCAGTGGAAGCCATTTGTCGGCGCGGTCCCGAACTTGCAAGCCCGCTGGCTTGCGATGGGGCGATCCCGTAACAAACCGGTAAAACTGCCACAAGCCGACCCGGCTTTACATTCAACTCGGCGGGGGCCGGCTAAAAGGCGATCAACACTGCGTCAAATCGCGCAGCCGGCCGGGAAATCGCCCATCGTCGAAGAAAAGGGGTCAAGGTTGGATCGCCTCGACGTGCGTGGTACGCCCGCGTTTCGGTCTTATAATCGACTTATGCCCGGAGTCCTGCTGGCGGAGATTGTGAGTTATGTCGGATTCACCGAAGCCGATGCGGCCAACCTGCGCGGACTCGGCCCGGTGGTAAAACCGAGAATTCCAGAGGTCGTCCGGAGCTTTTATGAAGTGCTGACCCAGCACCCCCAAGCCCGGCAGATCTTTCGCGGCGGCGAGGCGCAAATCCTGCGGCAGCAGGAGTTGCTCAGCGATTGGCTTCGAGAGTTGTTCGATCTCCCGTTGGACGACGACTATTGCCGTGCCCGGTTTCAGATCGGTTCGACGCACGTTCAGGTCGGTCTGCCGCAACGCTACATGCTCATGGGGATGGAGATCGTCTGGCGGGAAATCTGTAAGGTGGTGCGGCAAGGCAAGATCGCAGAAGCGGAGGTCAAGCTTGGCTCTCTGCACAAGTTAATGATGATCGACTTGGCCATCATGGTCGAATCGTATCAGGCCAGCGATGCGGAGCGCGTTCGCAATCAGGAGCGCAACGCCGTGGCCGAGCAACTTGTTCGGGCCGAACACCTGGCCGAGATCGGGCAGCTTGCGGCCTCTCTGGCTCACGAAATTAAGAATCCATTGGCTGGGATCAGCGGAGCCATTCAGATCATCGGGGCGGGCATGTCCGCCGACGATCCGCACCGTGAAATCGTGCATGAGATTCTCGGTCAGATCGACCGGCTGGACGCCACGGTGCGCGACCTGTTGATGTATGCCCGACCTTCACCGCCGAAAGCGCGGGAGCTGAAACTCGACGCGCTGGTGCAGCGGGTCCTGGGGCTCTTGCGGCGCGAGCCGGACGTTCGCCGGGTGAAGGTTGAGTATGCGCCGAACGATGGACAGTCCGTGCTTCATGCCGACGAGGCCCAGATCGAGCAACTTCTGGTGAATCTGATTCTGAACGCCGCTCACGCATCACCGGACGGAGCGACCATCGAGGTATCGGCGGAGTCGCTGAACTTTTACACTCGCTTGATGATCCGCGACCGCGGGCACGGTATGAGGCCGGATGTGCTCGAACGATCCTTGGAGCCATTTTTCACTACCAAGGCCAAGGGAACCGGGCTGGGGCTGGCCATTTGTCGGAGAATCGCCGAATCGCACGGCGGCGTAATTACCGTGGACAGCAAAGTCGGCGAGGGAACGACGGTGTGCGTGGAGCTGCCGCGCGGATCGCGACCGGCGAAGCCGGATTAAACCGGGCGGCGCCCGGCGGCGAAGCCGGATTAAACCGGGCGATGCCCGGCGGCAAAGGCGGAGAAATAGCGGATGCCCGAGCACATTCTGATCGTCGAGGACGAACGACTGATCCGCTGGTCGCTGCGCCAGAAGTTCGAGAGCCTGGGTTTCCAGGTTACTGACGTAGAGCACGTGGCCGCCGCCCTCGATGCGATCGCTTCAACCGTTTTCGACCTGATCATGCTGGATTTTCGATTGCCGGACATGACCGGCGTTGAGGTGCTCGGGAAGATCCGCGAGAAGGATACGGACGTGGTGGTCATCATGATGACCGCGTTTTCGACCATTGAGAGCGCCGTCGAGGCCATGAAACTCGGGGCCTACGACTACATAACAAAGCCGTTCGACATGGATCAGCTTCTGCGAACGGTTAAAAAAGCCCTGGAAACGACACAACTTCGCCGCGAAGTGCGCGAGCTTCGGCGGCACCTCGTGCATGAATACGGCATGGACCGCATCGTCGGGCAGCACCCGTGCATGAAGGAACTCTACGACATGATTGATCGGGTCGCGGCCAGCGGGGCTTCGACCGTGTTTTTGCGGGGCGAATCTGGAACGGGCAAGGATCTGATCGCGCGGGTCATTCACTATCGATCCGATCGGGCGCCCAAGGCCTTTATGAACATCACCTGCACGGCCCTTTCAGAGACGCTGCTGGAAAGCGAGCTCTTCGGGCACGAACGCGGGGCATTTACCGACGCGAGAACGGACAAGAAGGGGCTGTTCGAGCTGGCCGACGGCGGGACGATCTTCCTTGACGAGGTGGGCGACATGCCCGTGGGGTTGCAGGCCAAGCTGCTTCGGTTTCTGGAGGAGCGCGTCTTTCGGCGCGTCGGCGGGACCAAGGAAATTTCGGTCGACGTGCGGATCATCGCCGCGACCAACAGGGATATCGATGCGGCCGTGCGCGAGG
>JBGTDB010000536.1:0-2382 GCA_041748515.1 Phycisphaerae bacterium | reverse complement strand
GGCGGCATCGCCGCCGAAGCTCGCCGAAACAATGCCCGCGTGATAAGGGTCGCCCCGCAATTCAACTGCATAGGTCTTGTCGGGATGATCGGGGTGGGCCGCCTGGCCGAGCGAATATGAGTGGGTCGCGAGATTGAACGTGATCGACTGTTTGGTTCCGGTGGCATGAGCTTGCCGTCTGGCATAATTGATATCCGCGGCGATGCGTCGGGCGGCGGCCTCGGCTTTCTGGTGCGCCGAAAACTGCGAGAACCGCGGCATGGCGATGGCCCCAAGTATCGCCAGAATGAACAAAACGACGAACAGCTCGATCAGACTGAACGCGGGCTTTGTATGCCGATCGTCCCGGTTTGTCCGCCGTAAAAGGCTCATGGCTCAGTCGCCTTACTGCGTGGTTGTCGGGGCGCGAACGCCGCCCTTGATGGCCGGCTCCTTGATGCCGATGTCGTCCAGCGATTCGTCCGTCGCACTGATTCCGAAGTCGCCGGTTGAAAGGACGGCCACCCATCCAACCGAGCCATCCGCTGGGTCTGCCATCGAACGTGTGGCTTTCACATGAACCGTTGCCAGCCCGTTGGTCGGATTTTTTGGAAACGGGGCCCGCAAGTACGGGCCGAACAAGTATGAGCGAGAGTATGCATCGCTGGCGTTTCCGGCGAGATCCGTGTACTTGGTCAATTGCTTGATAAACTGATCGCCGCTGGGCGAACCATTCGCAGGATCGTAGCCGGGAAACCGTCCGTGCTCGGCAAAGTAGCAGTCGATGGCCTTGCGGACGGAAGTCAGCGTCGCCTGAAGAGCGGCGGACGTAGCGCCGGTCGATGCAGTGGTCATGCGCGGGACGGCAATGGCCGCAATGACTCCGAGAATAGTTACGACCATAACCAGCTCCACGAGCGTAAACGCCCGCCATGAATAGCGGGGCTCGGGCACAAACGCCCGCAAGCGGCGGGCATCGCCCGCCATAAACCGGCTTTGCCGGCACGCGCGGGCCGCCTTAAACCGGCTGGACTTCAGTCGTACATTCGGACAACCGCGCATAACGTCCCCCATCGCCTGCCGGCAGTTTCCGCATGGAGAGGGTTTCGCTGACAGACTGCATTAAGCTTACAATCTGAAATATGATTCTGTCAGTCGAGCACCCCGATGTCGACCGATAAGATCACATTCTGATCCGTCATGACTGCGTCCACCGCCGTTGGCGGGTTCAAGCCGGCTGTGCCGGCCGCCGTTGGCGGACTTAAGCCGGCTGTGCCGGCTGGAGATCCTGAAAAACACAAAGGACGAGCTTTCGCCCGCCCTTCATGCACCTGTTCTTCGGGAACTCCTGAGAGGTGAACAGCGAAACCTGAACTCACTATTCAGCACTCACAATCCTTCCTAATACGTGTCGTATCCGACCTCGCTTTCGTCTTGGTCATCCGTGTTGGCGATGATCTCGCCGGTCTTGTAATTGTAGACCCAGCCCTTGGTGTCCTGGGCCTCGGCTACCGCAGGCGCGGCATCAGTCATGATGACGCCCTTGGCCTTGCCCGCGTTCGGCCCGACTGGAACCGGGGGGAAGCCGCGACGAAGGTACGGTCCGAAAGTAGCATCGGCCGCATCGGGCGCGCCGGCAAGATTCGTTTTCTTGGTCAGTTGATCAATCAGAGTTTGTTCCAATCCGTCCGCACCGGGCCAGGTTCCGCCGTGCTCGGCCGCATACATATCAATGGCGTTGCGCAGCGAGGCCAGATTCCCTCGCAGCGCGGACTCGCCCGCGCCCTTTGCGCCTCTGCTGATTCGCGGCACGGCAATGGCGGCGATCACGCCAATGATGACGACGACAATGACCAGCTCGACCAGGCTGAAACCAATTCGATCTGTTCTCTTTTGCATTTCTTGACTCACTCGTTTGTGTTCAACACGTTGGCCTGCGAGCACATCGCACGCTTGATTATGCCGACAATTCGGGTTTGGACCCGCCGGAGATGGCGAGCCTGACCCACATGAACCCGCCCTAGGCGGGATGCGATTCCAAGGGTCGTATCGTTCTGAAGAACGGCCGGCTTTAGGTCATGAGGGCGATTAACGACCGGGACTGGGCAGTGTCAACGTGGCTTCACCATCGCGGCAACGAACTCGGACGTTTCGCTTCTCGATAGCGATAATTGTGCATCCGTCAACGACTTCATCCACCTGAACCACAACGCCGTTGATGATCGCGCGTCCCGTGCCGTCATGAACGAGAATGCCGCGCAAGGCGTTGCGACCTGTAAATTCGGAACAGGTCGTCCCGCCGCCGCCGAGATCCGGACCGGAACGAGACTTATCGGTCGTTTTGGGAGCCATTCCGTTGGGCCGGGCTTCCGGCGGGACGGCGAAAAGATCGCGCACGGATTC
>JBGTDB010000535.1:0-10566 GCA_041748515.1 Phycisphaerae bacterium | reverse complement strand
GTGCTTTTGGCCGGCCGCTGGGTAGTGCGTCGAAGCTCGTTCGAGTGATAGACATCCTTGTCGTTTCCTGCGGCAATGGTCCCGTTGCCGGGGCTAGCCCGATTAGCCGCGAACGTTCAATGTGAGCATGTTACGGTACTTGTGCATCATGATTCGGCCGGGTGTTCGACCCGCATTCCGGACAAATCCCTGACACGTTGCCCGTCAGATTGTAGCCACAGCGAAAGCAAGCTCCGGAATTCTTCCTTCGTGTCCGGCGAATGAGCCCGGTCAAAAGAACGCCAGCGGGATAAGCGACCAGGGCGACGCATACGAATCCGTGGCTCACGCCCCAACCTCGGAGGCCGAAACCAACAATGGGAAACCGACCGGATATGAAGACTCCGGGAATGTGCATTTCCGGAGTCATATCAGCCCTTGTGAGCGGGAACATCGCGATTGCGTGAAACACTTCCCAAGCATTGTCATCATTCTTCCCCGGACATGCCTTTCCATCAACAATGCCGACCCTTAGCCACCCCTTGAAAGAACTGAAATAGAGACATTTATTTTGGCCGAAATCCTTGAGCCAGTAGCTATTGCGATTTACAGGACGTCCGTTCAGGTACCAGGGCGTTAGTTGCCGTGCGGCATCACTGTGACTAAACGCACCCAACCCGGCAACAAGGGCGGCGGCAACAACGAGCGCGACGATCACCACGAGTCGAAACATAAGCTCATTATAACAACAGCCACTCCGACGCACGCGCGACCTACGAAACACCGGTACTTGAGGTTTCCAATAGTGGAGCGTACAGTCGGACTTTCTGGGAGTGTCCGGACGCCTGGTGGGTCCCGCGGCCTTCAAAGCCGTTGAGGGGTCGTTTGCGCGGCCCCTGGTGGGTTCGATTCCCATCCACTCCCGTAGGCTCGAATTCGTCTTTCTGTGCGAGTCGCTCAACAAAAGTCGTTGCAATTGGGCGGCGCACCATGAGTTGATTGTCGGTCACTGAACGAATCGCGATTCGTGTTCGGTGGTCGAACAAATACCCGGATCATGGATCGGAGCTTGACTTCGTTGCATCATTGCGACTCGCAGATTTCCATTGCCGTTCGCTCGGCTGGATGACATCATTCGCGGAGTGGCAATTCGAGAGGATTCATCCGCTATTGAGACTTTGCCTCCAGGAATTCCCAGCGTGCATAGAGATCCCCGACGTTTTTCCTGGCAGCTTCGAATTCCTCCCAGCGCTGCTGGACCTCGACGTGGTCGCCCGCGATGGCCGGATCTTCCATGGCCCGTTTGCACTGTTCAAGGCGCTCGTCCGCTTCCAGGATGGAATCCTCCATTTCCTTGAGTTCCTTGGCTTCGCTGGAGCTCAGGCACGTACCATCGGTTCTTGGTCGCGACTTTGACCTGGGTTTGGCCGCTGGCTGATCTTTTTCTTCGGCCCGCCGAGCCTGCGTTTCTTGCCATTGGGCGCAATCGAGATACCGCCCAACACGCCCGTTGCCGTCGAGGCCGATGATCTCCGTGCAAATGCGATCCAGCATGAACCGATCGTGCGTCACTAATACAATCGCGCCGGAGAATTCGCCCAGGCTCTCTTCCAAAACATCCAGCGACGCGATGTCCAGGTCGTTTGTCGGCTCGTCAAGCACGAGCACGTCGGCCGGACGGAGCATCAGCCGGGCAATCAGGATTCGTGCCTGTTCGCCGCCGGACAGATCACGCACCGGCATTTCCAACTGATCGGGCCGAAACAGGAATCGCCTGGCCCATGAGCTGATGTGAATGCTGCGCCCGCAGAATTCAACGCTGTTGCTTGTACCGGCCAGGGCCTGGCGCAAGGGTACGTCCTGCGGCAAGGCTTCCCGCAACTGATCGAATATAACAATCCGGAGGTCATCCGCAGTCTCGATAGAGCCCTCGTCGGGCGGCAGATTTCCGGTGAGTACGCGGATGAGTGTCGTCTTGCCACTGCCGTTAGAGCCCAGTATCCCTACGCGCGAGCCCGGCGACAGAAACAGGGAAACGTCCTTAAACAGCAGCCTGCCGCCCAGGGACTTGGCGAGTTGCTTTGCTTCCAGGAGCTTCTTTGATTGTCGGCCCGAGCCCTCAAACGCGATGCCGGCCTCGGCTGATTGCGCATTCCGCTGTCTCAGTTCTCGCAATTCGTCCTTGAGTCTATAGGCCTCATCAATTCGTGACTTTGACTTGGTCCGCTGGGCCTTGGAGTTGGACTTCAGGAATGCGGCTTCGCGCCGGACAATGTTGGCCAGGGTCACCTGCTGAGCCTGCTGGGCCTCGAGAAAATCAGCCCGCTTTTCCAGAAACGTCGAGTAACTGCCGCTGACGCTGAAGTATCCTTCCGGATAGATCGGGTTCAGTTCCACAACGCGATCGGTCACCCGCTCCAGGAAATACCGGTCGTGGCTGACGGCCAGGAAGGCAAAGGGCACGCCGACCAGCAGTGATTCAAGCCAGCTAATGCCTTCCAGATCAAGATGATTTGTCGGCTCATCCATGAGCAAAAGGTCCGGACTCTGAATGACTTCGCGGGCGATGGCCAGTCGCTTTCGCCAGCCGCCGGACAAATCCGTAACGGTTCGATGGGGCGCGTCGAAACTGAATTTGCCGAGCAGGATATTGACTTGTGTTTCCCGCTCATGCGGCTCAATGGGATGATCGGCCAGGGCCAAAGTCAGGACTTCATGCACCGTCGCGCCGACTGGGAATCGATCCTCCTGCGGCAGGAGCCCGATGCGGGCCGACCGGCGTCTGTTGACCTCACCCCCATCCGGCTGCACAAGCCCGGCCAGGATTTTGAGAAACGTTGTCTTCCCGGAACCGTTGGGGCCCAGAAAGCCGACGTGCTCTTTGTCGGCGAAGCTGATCGAGAGATCGTTGAAGAGCTCTCGCGAGCCAAAATGCTTCGAAATTCCGTTACAGGTCAGCAACGTGGCCATGGCGTCAACAGGCGAACTTGTCCGGGTGCAGTGCTGAAATCCGCAGCCGTCGCCTGCGCCGCGCAGACTTCGGATCGGGTCCAAGAACACAGAAGGCCCACATTACAAAGAGCATTCCTCCCTGGGCAAGGGGCCGAGCAGGCCTACTCGCATGGCTGCCGGACCCCGGAGTTTAGATGAGGACGAGCCACTCTGCTAATTCACTTGCTGGACGCGCTCGTGATTTTGGAGGAGCGGGCCGGCCCCGGTCGTCCTCCGTTATTCGCAACCAGGTCGGAATACCTGGTTTCACAAGGAATTGCATGCCGATCCGACCACGCCGGAACCGAGCACTCTGAGGTGGTCGTGAGATAAATGGCGATCCATGCACGTTCATGAGATCCTTCATGGCCGCCCCTGGGAGTTAGCCTCGAGGTGACGGATCCCCGTAGCGGAGACGAACGGTACTCGGGGGGCCCGACTCAGCAATGATGACGACATATAAATTGTCATACTCATGGTCCGGAATTGGATCGATTTTTGCGCCGCCGAGGGCTTCAACGATTTGAGGCACCGTGTTGCTGTGACCGGCGATTAATACAACTTCGCCTCGATGATTTTTCAGCAAACGCGCGGCGAGATCCCTCGCGTCGGCCATGTCGACTTTGGGTTCTATGTTCAAGATTGACGCGAGGGGTTCGACTGTCTGCCTCGTTCTCAGGAACTTGGTCGCAAAAATTGTTTGCACGCCGGCTTTTGCGGCCACATGGGCCAATGCTCTGGCCCGCTCTCGACCGGCCTCACTTAATGGCGGATCATCGGGCGGTTCCGGCGCCTTTTCCGCGTGTCGAATAACAAGCACCACGGTAGCAGCGCGGGGGGCTACGTAACCAGCGGCAAGACCAACGGCCGACACGACAACGCCGCAAATCACGCCGAACATGACGACCCTTCGCCCGACAGTTTCTTTCAAGGAATCATCCTTCCCGCTTTGCAAGCTGAGCGACTCACCCAATCGATGAATTTTATCGGTTGGCCAGCTTCGATTTCCTCGGCACTGTTCTGGACCCGATTCACGATGGCGCGAAAGTATATCCAAGTACCCGGGAACTGTCATTCCTGGCATCTCGCGTTCACTTCCATCCTACGATACTATCAAATTCCTATGACCGTAGAGACTCATCAATTCGACGTGATGACTGAAGGCGGCGCGCAGGTTCTGAACCTGACCGATCGAGTCGCGGAGCTGCTCGCCGGCGGCGGGATTTCCGATGGCCTGGCCACGGTGTTTGTCGTCGGGTCTACGGCTGGAATCACGACGACCGAGTTTGAACCCGGACTGGTTAACCACGACCTCAAGGCCGCCTTCGAGAAAATCGCGCCGCCAGACGGCGCCTATGTGCATGAAAAGACATGGAACGATGACAACGGCCATTCCCACGTGCAGGCGTCGCTTCTTGGTCCCAGCCTGACTGTGCCGTTACTAGGAAGGCGGCTCCAGCTTGGGCAATGGCAGCAGATTGTCCTTGTCGATTTCGATACCCGCGGCCGCACCCGCCGCATTCTCGTGCAGGTTGTGGGGGAGTAGCCGGACGGTCTCGACCTAAAGCGTATCCCCCATCGACCGGAATGATATACATGCGGCGGATATCGGAAAACGCCGAGCAAACCAACCGATTCGGCATTAGGATGGCGCCGTCGCATTGACCGGCCATCGCAAGTTCAAAGGCTTCCGGTTCAATCGCCCCTAAATTCAAAACCAACATGATTCTAAGGCTTCTTTGGGCTTGACTGCGTTTCGTCAATGAGTTGGAGTTTTTCGGGCAATATGTACTGAAAAGTGCCCTCCTCGAAACTGGGCTTCAGGTCGATGTTATGAACATCCAGCCTGAAGTATTCACTTCCGTCGCCTTCCGTTTCAATGATTCTCAGCCGAATTCCCGTTTGCTTGTCAAACCAATGGGTTCCAACCAGGCCGCCCGCAGTTGGAGTTGTCCGAATCGCATAGGTCGGTCTCTCGTCAATGACGTCATCGGGCAACAGCGTCAGTGTGTCCTCCTGGCTGAGATGGCTGAATAACTCAGTTCCGCCGAGCTGAAGGATAGCGTTCGGGTCGTAATCGACTTTTCGGGCTCTATCAAAACCTGTCTGCCGGATCTGCAAATACAGATGTTCGCCGTCGTAGATTTGGGTAATGTATTCGTACGTCCAGTACTTGTTCCCTTCGCCCGCCTCAAGGTTGTCGATTGTGATGTTATTTCTTGCGTCAAATCGCAACTTGGTTTTGCCGTCAGCCCGCAAGAGCTTATAAAGACCTTTGCCCAGGGTCTCGCCGGGCATTCCGCCGGCTTCGGCAAGCTTGAGCGTTGTCTCGGCCGAGAATGCCTCCAAACTCTCGAAACTCGCTGTCAGCGACTTGATAAGGTCTCGTAGTTTCGGATCGGCGATTTTCGCCTCAACGGGCTGCGACGAGTCTGATGCGCCCGCCTTCAATCCGCCGTTATCCGCGCGACGGCACAGGACGTATCCCCCGATGGAAACGACGACAATTACAAAAACAAGAAATCGCTGGTTCGGGCTCATTTGGCGGCTGCCCCCTCAAGTAATATCATCAGCATCAAGTCCATTTCCGGAAATCCACCGAATCACTCCAGCCGACCCATCGCAGGCGACGGACGCCGCTGCGTAATCCATTTCACGCGAGGTTCGGAGTGCCAAGGATTCCGTTTCGCAGGCAAACCTGTAGAATACCGTCAAAGGCTCGAAAACGGAAGATCCAGACCATGGGCGAATCGCGAATAGAAGAATGCGTCAGGGCAATCCTGCAAGCGCGGACCAGCGCGATTATCCGGACGCAGGAGCAGGCCCTGGCATCCGATGCCATGCAGGCGGCGGTCGAGGGCGGCTTTCGGATGATTGAGTTTACTTTGACCACGCCGGGGGCCCTGGAGCTGGTTGCGACATTCTCGAAACGTACGGATCTGCTCGTAGGAGCGGGAACGGTCATGTCCAGGGAACTTGCTCGCGAGGCGGTATCGGCCGGGGCGCGGTTCCTGGTCTCGCCGATATGCGACCCCGCGGTCGTGGCCGAGGCCCGAGCCCTCAACGCGGCGAGCATTCCGGGGGCGTTTACACCCACGGAAATGGAGCAGGCCTGGCGCCTCGGGGCAGACTTTGTGAAAATCTTTCCGGCTCCGCCGGGCGGCGCGGATTACATCGAGGCGATTCGCGGTCCACTCCCGCACCTGCGCCTCTTTCCGACGGCGGGCGTCACTCCCGACAATTTCACGCGATGGCTGGATGCCGGATGTGTTGGCGTCGGCTTCGTCAAATCTCTATTCGACCCGGCCGACCTGGCCCGGCGCGACTTTGGGGCCATTCGCGAGCGGGCCCGAAGGATCACCAGCCAACTGGGTGAGTGGATTGACGCCCGGGGCTGCACGACTCGTTAAGCGCCCGGCCCCATCCGCTGGGGATTCGGCTTATCGGTCCTTGGGCAACACTACAGACGGCTCTCATTGGGCCTAAGCAGCCTGTGGTGCAAGGGGTAACCCGTGCATCTCGCCCGTGTTTTCACCGCCAAGACGGCGGTGCCACACGGTGTCCAATGACTTGTTAGGGCCTTTTCAGTCCAATTGCTGCTGCTTCACGTCAAGTCCAACGTCCAATTATCCGAACTGATATTCGCGACCGTGCCCCTGAAGATTGCCGCTTTTTGGGAGCAGCGCGATCGAATGAGCCCCGGCGCGCGCTCCTGCCGAGCTCCGGGGCCGAGGAGAACCGGGTCGGCCGGCGGACCGATAGCCGAATCAAGAGGGGTGAAAGCGACCACGATGAGCAATCTACTTCATGCGTGCCTGTACAATCTCGACGCGTCGTCGTCGGAATCGCTGACGTCGCAGGTCAAGACCCTGAATTTTGTCCGACTGGTGTCCGAGGTATCGAATCCGGAAAGCCTGGCGCAGCTCCTTCAGTCCGGTGGAATTCACCTGGTTTTCTTCCACATGGATCCGAATCCGAATGCGGTCGTCGAAACCATTGAACAGGTTGCATCCCGGTACCCGGATCTGGCTCTTATCGCAGTCAGTCATAAGACCGATCCGGCATCGATTCTGGTGCCGATGCGCGCGGGGTGCGACCAGTTCGTCTGCGAACCCATCGACCAGAACGATCTGGCTAACGCCGTGGCCCGCGTGGCGAGCAAGCGCATGGCCAGCATGGCCAAGAGCCGGTGCATCTGCGTGACCAGTCCCAGCGGCGGTTCCGGCGCGACGACGATTGCCTGCAATCTGGCGCTTGAAATCGGCCACCTTGCGGATCGGGATTGTGCCTTGGTCGATCTGGATTTCCAATTTGGCGACGTCGCGCTCAATTTTGACGCCGAGCCGAAATATACTTTCCACGATCTGGCCGATACCGGCGGCGAACTGGACAAAGCCGTGCTGAGTGCCACGATGATGGCCCTGCCTTGCAAGGTGGCGCTGCTCTCACGGCCGGATTCCATCGAACAATCCGAGGTCATCACACCTGATGCCGTTCAGCGAGTTATCGAAGTGTTGCGCGGCTCGTTTGAGAACATCGTCATTGACGTACCGGGGCACCTGGATGCCAGGAATGCTGTCGCGATTACCCAGGCCGATCTCGTTCTGGTGGTCTGCCAGCTTCTGGTGCCGAGCATCCGCAACACCAAACGCTACATCGAGGCCCTTCGAAATATGGGGATGTCGGACGACCGCATAGAAGTGGTTGTGAATCGAAATGACGGCAGAACCGGGCGGCTGACCGAAGCCGATCTGGCAGAGACTGTCAAGAAGCCGGTGTTCGCTTCGGTGCCCAACGACTACCAGTTCGTCGCCCGGTCCATCGACATCGGTCGTCCGATCGCCGCTCTGGACCGCAACAGTCCGGTCCGATCCGCGATCCGTCAGCTTGCCCGGAAAATCGTCAACAACTCGTCGGGCCCCGAGCAGGCCGGAGACCGCAAGGGATTCCTCAGTCGGCTGCTGGCCAAGTAGCACGCCGCGGCCCCTACGCTCGTTTCAGGCTTTCCCCAGACTCGATAGTAGACCGCGCAGCTCCTCTTCGGCGTGGCTTTCATGGGCTGCGACCGCCGCCTGAATCCCCCGCTCGAGTTCGGCCCGTGCTTCGTCCACGCGCTCCAGCTTGATGAGCAAATGAGCCTTCTGCTGATACGCCCCAAGATAGGCCGCGTCCAGGGCCAGAACCCGATCGAATCGGGAAAGGGCGGCTTCGTCGTCCCCTTCCTTGGTCAATTCGAGGGCGAGCGCGTAGTTCAGGAATGTGTCCCCAGGCTCCTTGGCGAGCATGGTTTGCAGCTTTTCTTTTCGACTCATAGTGATCCTGTCCGTTTGCGGCCGGTTGGGTGACGACATACGGTCGGATTGTATCATAGCTCATTCTCGTCGTTGATCGAACCCGGCTCGATTATTAGAATGGCCGGTGCGAACGGCTTGGGAGCCCGCGAGGTCACTGCGGGAAACATGGATGGAGGCAATCCTATGGAGCGCGTCGGATTCTGGTCGCGAATGAGCCAGTGGTTCCGTTCCGTTCGAAACCCGGACGGCGGGATGGACGAACAAAACATGGATGGGCATACAATAGACGATGCGTCAGGCCATATCGTCGAAAACGGTCCGTCGCCCGGTTCGATTTCCCGCTTCCGCGGCGGTCGATCGGGCGGGCTGGAACGACTCGAACAGGAATACACTCGGGTCGTGAATGTGATTGAATCGGTTCAGAAGAATCTGGAACTCCAGTGTGAGCGGTCCGAACAGATGGCCGAGGCGCTGACGCGGCTCAACGAGTGCATGGCCCAGTTTCCGGAGTTCTCCCGCACGCAGATCGACCTGCTGACCAAAATAAATGAGCGGGCGTCCGCCGATGCGGCCGCGACCAAAAACATCGAGCAAACGCTTGGGCAAATGCCTCGATTGGCCGACGCTCAGCGGGAGGCGCTGGTCGGCATCGGGCGACAGCTCGACGCTTCGCGAGAGTCCTCGGAACGCGTCGTATCTTCGCTGGACGGGTTCAAGGAGGGGCTGAACCAGGTGGCCGAAGTCGCTGGGGCCACCGGCCGGGCGCTCGAAAAATCCCGATGTGATTCTTCGGCACGGGATGAACGATTGGCGACGATCTTGCAAGAGCAGACCAAGAAACTGACGTTGTTCGCCATCGCCGCGATCAGTCTCGCCGCCGTGGCCGCCCTGGCGAGCGTCATCGCCATGTTCGTTTCGGGATGATCCACCAGGGGCAAAACGGCACGTGCGTTCGCCGAGGCCCTGGTAGATTCTTGGAGGAAGCCCTTGGCTGAAAACCAGTTGCCGCCCAAGGAGGCAATCCAGCGCCTTCTTGCGGGCATGACCCAATATGACGCTTCGGACCTGCACATCAAGGTGGGGTATCCGCCTTTCTATCGGATCGGCGGAAACCTTCGAAAGCTGGACATGCCGCCCTTTCCGGACAGTGCCTACATTGACGAAATGTTCCGTCCGATGATTCCCGAAGTGCGACGGGCGGAATTGGCCGAGCGCGGGGCTTTGGATTTCTCGGCCAAGGGCGGCACCGGCGATCGATACCGCATCAACGTCTTTCGCGCGGCGGGCGACATGCACGCCTCGGTGCGTCGGGTGCAGAACAAGATTCCCAGTTTCGAAGAACTCAACCTCCCTGACGTTTATCGCAGCACGATCGTCAACACGATGGACGGCCTGGTGCTGGTCAGTGGCGTCACCGGTTCGGGCAAGAGCAGCACGCTGGCGGCCATGCTGGAGCATATCAACCAGATTCGCAGCATTCACATTGTGACGATTGAGGATCCAATCGAGTTTGTCTTCGTCCCCAAAAAGTCGATTGTCTCGCAGCGCGAGATCGGGGTTGACGTTCCGAGCTATCGCGACGCATTGCGGTATATGGTCCGACAGGATCCCGACTGCATTCTGATCGGGGAAATGCGCGACAAAGATACGATGATGGCCGCGCTACAGGCCGCTGAAACCGGGCACCTGGTGCTCGGTTCGCTGCATGTCGCCGACGCCCAACAGACGTTCGCCCGAATCCTGGAGTTTTTCCCGCGGGAAGAGCACGCCTTCGTGCGTTCATCGCTGGCCAACAGCCTTCGGGCCATCATGTGCCAGCGTCTGGTGCCGGGCATCGACGAAGGCAAGCAGTTTCCCGCGACCGAAGTGCTCCTTCGCAACTCAGTGGTCCGCGATAAGATCATGCACGAGGAGGACGACGCCATTCCCGCCATTATCGCTCAGTGCGAGCAGGAGGGCATGCGGTCGTTCACCACCTCCTTGTGTGAGCTGATCGAATCCGAAAAGATTCACTACGACACGGCGATGGAATTCGCCCCCAGCCGCGAGGCTCTGGCCTCGGCGGTCAAGGGCATCAAGGCGGCGGCTGTCAGCCTTGTCGGTCGACGAGGACGATAAAGACCGCTGGGCGCACTGGGCCCGTCCAGAATAAGCGACGGTGTCACCAAGGAAAAAAGGAAGGATTCTTAAATTGGCCATGCTCGTCTTCACTGAAGGGCCCGCGATCGGGCAACGGTTCAAGCTAGAAAAGCATCGCCTGGTGATGCTTGGTCGAGACGCAAGCTGCACGATTCAGATTGTC
>JBGTDB010000534.1:0-2786 GCA_041748515.1 Phycisphaerae bacterium | reverse complement strand
CGTGGTCAGGGGGATGTTGCGGACATTGGGCGCGCCGTCGGGCTCAATCTCATCGGGGATACCCTTAATAAGCGCCGCTGCCTTTTGAAAATCGGCGATGGCGTCGTCGAAACGGCGCAGGCTGATGTAGCGATGGCCGCGATGGCGATAAATGGCCGCGTGGTTTGGATGGACGGCGAGGCCTTCGGTATACACCTGCACGGCCTCGTTCATGCGCCAAAGGTATCCCAGCCGCCGGCCCACCCAGATGATCCGGTCCGGGTCGTCGGGGTCCTGCGCCAGGCGGGCACTCGCTTCTTTAAGGTCGGATTCGAGTTTATTCAGGTCGGCGTCGGGCGGTCCGGCGTAGTGCGGCGCGCCGAGCAGCGAGAACGCCTCGGCTCGCGGTTGCGCACGACCAGACTGCGAATCGGGCCCGCCGGATCGAAGGCATGATGCGAGCACGAGGAGAATCAACGAAGGCCAAAGAACTCGTAAGTTCATGTACAAGTGTATCCTGTGTTCCGGGTGCTTTGATATTAATTCAGGCACTGCATTATGCACATTGCAAATAGAAAATCGCGGTATTGGCGTAAAATGCCGGCTATTTGGGTTCGTTTCATTTTGGCAGATTGATCGTAAGTTATTTGCTGACAATGACTTACGTCAATTTGGTTTGGGTTCGTTTCGTACGGGCGCATTTTCTCGCGAATCCCTTTTGTTGGCTGCGGCCGGGAATTCTAGGGCCATCGCTGAATAAACGTGTCGGGCGATCGGCGTCTTGCCCGGCGATGATAGTGCGCCCTGTTTGACAAACCAACGAAATCGCGGTTCCTTCGCAGTAGCATCAGCCGAAGGGGTTTTGCAAGTTGGGTTTTCTTTAATCCGAGAATCCGCGGATCGGTTTGGGAGTGGTTCGGAATGGACCCCCCTGGGCTGAAGCTCATCCCCCCTTGGAATGGGAGGACGGACCGCTCCATACCTGTCGCTGTTCAGATCTGCTATTCCGCCCGGACTGAAGTCGGCGGCTCGGACGGTCGGCCAAGTCGCGGTTTGTGCCGATGGTCTATTCCAATGGGCAGCCGATGTGCAGACGTTTGCCGGGCGGCGGCTCCACGCCGTGATCGACCAGATTATGCTCGGCGATCTGAGCCACGACACGGCAGTTTGCGTGATGATAGACCTTGCTGTTGCGGCTGCTGACATAGACGGCTGGCGAGGCTTCGTCATCTTCCGCGCAGCAATCGTCCAGTTCGGGGCAGGTTCTGATCCAGATCGGGGCGATCCAGGCGTCGTCCTTGTTGGAGCCGCTGACTGGGTCCGGCGAGATCTGCTCGACGTGAACAATGAAGTAAAGGGACGCATCGGGCTCGCCCTGGAGCGTAAAGGCTGCCGAGCCGCTGCCGCTCAGCGATTGGGACGCGCCGGAGACTTTGGCGGGGTACTGGGCATCGCCCGCTATGCCCTGGTACAGATGCAATTGGTAGGCAGCCGAGGGTTCATCGTCGTCGGAAACGGACACGGTCAGGCTCAGCGTTCCGTCTCCGATGTTGCAATTGACGTCGCCGGGAAAATTTCCGTTGTTCAGCCCGGCGAAAATGCGGAGGTTCTTGTCTTCGGTCGCGTAGGCGTGGCGCGCGGCCAGGGCCTTCAGCAACGATTCGCGATTGAAATCTCCCCGGATCCAGACGGCGGTGCGACCGGCGTGGCGGAAACCGAAAGTCGGCGAGTGGTTGTCATGGTCCATTTTCGGGGCCAGGTGCATCCCGTACGACAAGTACTTGAACCACCGGGCGGTGGAGATGTTCTGGTGTTTGTGTCGCTGTCCGGGAGTGGGAACGAAGTTTTTTTTATTGACATCGGCCGGACCGCTGGCGACGGCGATGAGCTGCGCGTAGGGGTCCATGACGCGAACGAATTCTTCGATTTCTCCGCCGAAATTCGATTCCAACCCGTAATCCTTCTCAAACTTGGCGGGATGGTTGAGCTCGGCCACGATCAGGGCGTCCGCGTTCAGGGAGTCATAAATCGGCAGGACCATTCCAAATAGCGTGTCAAACTGGCCATTGAGTGAGGGCGCGATGCGAACGGGGTAATTCTGGACGTTGACGTGGTTTCCAAGACTGAGGGTGGAGAATTCCTGGCCGTAGAGGGCGACGAAATCGGCGGTGGTCTCGGCATTGGCCGCGGCAATCACGCCATCGTACACGGCCTGGTCCTTCATGATGTGGTTGTGCTCGGAGAGGCTCAGGAAGTCGAGTCCGCCTTCCTCTCGCGCAATGCGATAGGCGTCGGCGGGCGAAGTGTTCTTGTTGCCGTCGCTGGCGTTGCTGTGGGCGTGGAGATTGCCGAAGACAATGCGAATCTCCTGGGCCGCGGCGTTCGTGCCGGCCACCAGAATCAACACAAAGATGACGATTGTATTCGCCGCGTTTTTTCGCAGGTTGTGCGCCATAAGCTGCCTCGCCTTCAAGTTAACGTCCCGCCTGATCGGCCGGGAGCGTGGGCGTTGATCCGCGCCGGTGCGATGAAAGATCAAACATGATCGGCATCGGCCGATTAGGGCGCGGAACTTGTCTCTTACTTAAAGGGACGGCTTTGGAGGCTGTGGCGCTCAGATTCTTGGAGAAATTTCGACGCGGCGGGAGTCGCCACCCATTCCACATTCGCTAATCGACGTTCCCTGAGCTATTTGCTATTTGTCATTCCGCCGGCGCCCAGGCGGCGGGGCCAGTAGTCGTCGGGGGGCGGGGCGTCGCGGTTGCCATCGGGGCGGATGTGGCTGTAGAGGGTTTCCTTGTCCTTGT
>JBGTDB010000533.1:0-3643 GCA_041748515.1 Phycisphaerae bacterium | reverse complement strand
CCGGGCCATCGACATGCACATTACGCGGCTTCGTCAAAAGCTCGGCGGAAAGGAAGACGCGTCGCCGGAATGGATCGTCACCGTTCGGGGCAAAGGATACATGCTTGGGCCCGACCTGAAGATTGAATGCGAAGAAGCCGGGGAAGCAGGGTTCAAGGGATCGCATTCATCCGACGACGCCGGCACTAAGCGGGCGGAGGGGAAACATTCATGACCAGTTCGCAGCGAAGCATGGTCGCCGCGGTCGTGCTCTTTCTTCTGATCGCCGCGGCGGTGATCGGCAGCATGAGCTGGGCCACGGCCGCTTCGTACGCGCTTGCCCGGCAGAATGTCGGGGACGAGCACCGCTCGCGCATCGAGCGGGCCCTGCGACAGGTCGAAAGCCACATGATGGGCATCATCAACTCCGAGGCGATGCGCCCCTTCAGTGATTATCTGGAACTTCACGAGGCCCGGCCAAGCGTCGTCTTTATGGCCGAAGGCCGCCAGCTCGACCCCGATCACATTCGTGTGCATCACCTGTCGCCGCTTGCCTTGCGCGACCCGCCCAAGGGGTGGATGACGCTGCATTTTCAGATCACGCCGCAAGGCATAGTGGGTTCGCCACAGATTCCCGATCAGAATTCGGTGTGGGCCGTCGATGTTGCTCAGTTTTCGGTTGACTTTTACCGGCGGGCCCGGGGCACCTGGGCCTGGCTTGAACGGAATTATGCGAACCTGGATTTTCGCGGCCGAATCGCCTCGGCTTTTCGATACGACCGTGAAGAGTCGATTGATCCATCCTTTACCAATCGGGACGCCGCCCTGGCGGGCCTTCAGCTATCGAAGAAGAAGAGCAGTCGGCTTGCGGATTCGCGCCAACAGCGCCAAGCCCTTCACGCCGCACAGGCGGGTTATCTTCCGATAGAACAATGCCTGCACCCTGACGTGGCCGCACAGAACATCCGCAGTTTGCCGCTTCGAGGCGTTCCGACGCCGTTGGGCGATGCGACGGCTGCCGAAGAAGTGACCTTTTCAATCGGTTCGTTCGCTCCCGCCATCTGGATTGACGGATTTCACAAGCTGGCGTTTGTGCGCGACGCGCGCGTAGACGCGGAAATCTATTACCAGGGATTTATCGCCGATTGGGATTCTCTGAAGGCAGAGCTCCTGGCCGAGATTCAAGGCGTATTTCCTGACGCCGATCTCGAGCCAATCGCCAACGATGCGGAGCTTGATGATGAAACTGCCTTCCGGAAAATGCCGTACCTGCCAGCGGTCATTCGCGTTCCCGAGATTCCCGGCGGCGTTTCTGCGGCGGCGTGGGCCTCGATTCAATGGCAGTTGCTTATGTCATGGGCGGGGGCAGCGGCGGTTCTGGTCATCGCCGGATTTGGCGTGCGGAATCTGATGGCCCTGACCAATCGCCGGATGCAATTCGCCTATGCGGTGACGCACGAGTTGCGCACGCCGCTGACGACTTTTCGACTTTATTCCGACATGCTTTCGGCCGGGCTGGTACCGGATTCCGCCAGGCAGGAGTACCTTGAAACGCTGCACCGCGAGTCGATCCGGTTGTCCCGCCTTGTCGAAGAAGTTCTCGAATACGCCCGACTGGAAAATCAGAAGATTCGGCTGCACATCGCCGACACCGACGCCCCGGCGATTCTGGACGTCGTTGGCGAGACCCTTGAGAAGGCCTGTCGGCAAAACGGAATTCAAGGCCAGACGGTGAATCATATCTCCAACGGAATGCCCGTCCGGACGGATGTCAACGTTGTGAACCAGATCGCGGGGGTGCTGGTAAATAACGCCTGCCGGCACGCCCGGGGCTCGGAGAAGCCGATGGTTCTGGTCGAGCTCGGGGGCACGGATGGTCGTGTGCATCTGGACGTCATCGACACCGGAACGGGTGTCGATCGATCGGACGCCCGCCGAATCTTCAAGCCGTTTCGTCGCGGGCGCGACGCCGATCGCGCGGCCCGCGGTGGCATCGGACTGGGCCTGGCTTTGGCCCGAAACTGGGCGACGCTGCTCGGAGGACGGCTCGACCTGATTGCCCGACATCATCCCAAGCATCGCGGCGCCCATTTCCGACTTACTTTTCCAACGGACGGCGGGCAAAACTGATGCCCGGCGCGGTCCGGGGAACTGGGAACCCTGAAACCAATAGAGAACATGTCGCGGGTTCAAGCCTCGCGGCACGCTTTGACGACGGCCCACGTCGGCCCTTAGCATGGGCACACTTCGAGACTCCTAACGGGCTCCTTCCGGATGCGCTTCATGATTCATGATTTGGCCAGGTGGGTTCATGGCTGCCGCGGACGGCGCGTGCTGCTGATTGGAGATTTGATTCTCGATCGCTACGTCTACGGTGACGCCGAGCGGATCAGTCCGGAGGCACCTGTGCCGGTGCTCCGCGCGGTCGAGTCGCGCGAAGCAGTGGGGGGGGCGGCGAACGTTGCGGCGTGCCTCAGCGCCCTGGGGGTCCGCGTACAGTGCGCCGGGGCGATCGGCAACGACAGGCATGGTGAAACTCTTCGGCGGCTCTTTGCTGAACTTAACGTTGACCTGGATGGGTTGTTGGTGGCGACGGACCGACCGACTACGACCAAGACCCGGCTGGTCGGACTGGCCCAGCATCGTCATCGGCAACAACTACTGCGGCTGGATGAGGAAGACACACGGCCGATCGGCGGCGAGGCCGCAAGGATTTTCAAAGAAGGCATTCTTGCCCTTATTTCACAGTCGGACGCGGTTTGTATAGAAGACTACGACAAGGGGCTGATTTCTGAAGATCTTGCTCAAACAGTGATTTCCGCGGCTAGAAAGCAGAATCGACCGGTTCTGGTCGATCCGGCCCGGCTGCGCGATTATTCCCGATATCGCGGGGCGACGATCATCACACCCAATAGGGATGAGCTTTCCATCGCGGTCGGCTGTCCGGTTAAGTCTCTTGACGATGTGGCCCGTTCGGCGGAGGAATTGGTCCGCCGGAATGCGTTTGATGCGGCTGTGGTGACGGTTGATCGCGACGGATCGGTTGTTGTCCGGGCGAACAGACCCTCGGAACACCTGCCAACCGTTCCGCGAAGCGTCTATGACAACACCGGGGCGGGTGATGCGGTGCTGGCGATGCTGGCGGCGGCGATGGCCGCGGGAGCGGATCTGGTCAGCGCCGCACGCCTGGCCAACGTGGCGGGGGGGTTGGAGGTCGAAAAATTCGGGTGTGTTCCGATCACAACCGACGAGATCCTGGCCGAGCTTCGCCTCGAATATCGATCGGAGAACGGCAAGCTCTGCACGGTGGACGAGTTGACGGCCGAGTTGCAATTGCGACGGGACCGGGGCGAAACGATCGCCTTCGCGAATGGATGCTTTGATATTCTGCACGCCGGTCACGTTGATTTTCTGCGTCGATGCCGCCGAGAGGCGTCGGTCCTGGTGGTTGGTCTGAACAGCGATGCTTCGGTTCGGGCGCTGAACAAGGGCGACGGGCGACCGATCAACCGCTTCGCCGACCGGGCGGCCGTGGTGGGAGCGCTGGAGTGCGTGGACTACGTGGTTGGTTTTGAGGAGCCCGATCCTGAGAACCTGATCCGCCGTATCAAGCCCAACGTCTTGCTCAAAGGGGAAGATTGGGCAACAAAGGGGGTTGTTGGGC
>JBGTDB010000532.1:0-4592 GCA_041748515.1 Phycisphaerae bacterium | reverse complement strand
CTTCTTCCGCGAGGCATTTGCCGGCGGGAGCTATCCGTACGTCTTGTGTGAAGTCGCGGCGATCTATTTCTTCGCCTACTTCTGGACCTCGGTTTCCTTCCGGCCCAAGGAAATGGCCAACAACCTGCGAGACTACGGCAGCTTTATACCGGGGTTGCGACCCGGAAAGCGAACGGCCGACTACCTGGAAACGGTCATGGGGCGGATCACCTATGTGGGGGCCGGCTTCCTGGCGCTGATCGCCATTATTCCGATGCTCGTGGCGACTTCGCTCGAAATCCCATACCTCGTTTCCGCGTTCCTGGGAGGAACGGGGCTTCTAATCGTTGTGAGCGTGACGCTGGACCTGGTTCAGCGGATCGAGGCGAGCTTGATCATGCGAAATTACAAGGGCTTCCTCGGCGGAGAGGGGCCCATTCGTGGCTCGCGAAATTAGCGGCGCGTTTGAAGCCCATGCGCGATTTGATCGCCGCGTCGGGACGTTTCGGGTGACGGGGGCGGTGGATTGGAAAAAGTGCCGCGACTGACACGGCAGCGGGGGATCATTCTTAAGAGCCGCCGCGAGATCGACTTGATGCGGCGTGCGGGAAGAGTGGTCCACGCCGTACATCGGCGAATGCGAGAATTGGCCGCACCCGGCGTGACGACGGCCGAGCTTAACCGTGAGGCCGAGAGGATCATTGCCGAGTCGGGCGGGGTGGCCCTGTTTAAGGGCGTTGAAAACCCGCAGGCAAAGTTTCCGTTTCCCGCGGCCCTTTGCACCAGCGTCAACGAAGTTCTGGTGCATGGGATTCCTGACGAATGCCCGCTTAAATCGGGCGACATCGTCAGTATTGACTGCGGCGTACGGCTTTCCAGCTATTGCGGCGACGCCGCCAATACGCTGGCCATCGGAGAGGTAACCCCGGCGGCGCAGCACTTGATGGACGTTACCTGCGGGGCGCTCGACCTTGCCATCGAGCAAATGCGGCCCGGCCGGCGATGGAGCGAGATTGCCCGGGCCATGCAGGCGTACGTCGAGGGCGAGGGATTGTCCGTCGTCAGAGACTTTGTCGGCCACGGCATCGGCCGGGACATGCACGAGGAACCGAAAGTCCCGAATTACTGGGACGAAAAGCAGCGCCGGTTTGATTTCGAGCTCCAGCCCGGCATGTGTCTGGCGGTCGAGCCGATGGTCAATCTCGGCGTCAAGGAAGTGGACTACGCCGGCGAGGCACAATGGGCGGTGGTCACGCGCGACCGGAAATTCGCCGCTCACTTTGAGCATACGCTGGCCGTCACGGACGATGGAGTGGAGATTCTTACGGACGGTCGGTGATTCGTCCGCGACTGTTTTTGAGGTGTCTGGTCATGAAAGTCAGGGCGAGCGTTCGTCGAATTTGTGAAAACTGTAAGGTCGTCAAGCGCAAGGGCGTTGTGCGCGTGATTTGCACGAACCCGCGGCATAAGCAGCGACAGGGATAAGGAGCGACCCCAGTGCCACGTATTTCCGGCATCGATATCCCGCCTAACAAGCGGATTGAGTTTTCGCTGCGGTACATCCACGGCGTTGGGCCCAAGCTCGCGAACGACGTCTTGCGCGAGGCCCAGATAACCGAGGGTACCAAGGCCAAGGACTTGACCGAGGAAGAAGTCGCAAAGATTGCGGGCGTCATCGAACGCAATCTACAGGTGGAAGGGCAGCTTCGCCGCACGATTCAGTCGAACATTGCCCGCCTGAAGGACATTCGTTGCTTCCGCGGACAGCGGCACCGGGCTCACCTTCCCGCGCGCGGGCAGCGAACCCGGACCAATGCTCGCACTCGAAAGGGGCCGCGAAAGACGGTCGCGGGCAAGAAGGGCGTGAAGGAGCTAGGACGTGGCTAAACGAGCCGGAAAAAAGGGCGTTAGGCGGAACGTGGCAAGGGGCATCGCCTTCATCAAGGCGACGTTCAACAACACCCTGGTGACCATCACTGACGTGAACGGCGATGTGCTCACTCGGGCGTCGGCCGGTACGGTCGGCTTTAAGGGTACCCGGAAGAGCACGCCCTTTGCCGCCCAACGGGCCGTCGAGCAGGCCGCCCACGCCGCAAGGCGATTCGGCATGCAGGAAGTCGAAGTTCGAGTGAAGGGCCCTGGAAGCGGCCGCGACGCCGCCATTTCGGCGTTGCAGGGCTCGGGGCTCCGGATTCATTCAATCGAAGATATTACGCCGCTTCCACACAACGGTTGTCGCCCGGCCAAGCGCCGGCGCGTTTAGTTAATGGCTCAGTCGGACGACGGGTTCGTCCTGTAGATTGAAACTGGGGCTCTTTGGAGCTCAAAAGCAAACGGAAAGACTCATGGGACGATACATTGGGCCGGTTTGCCGCCTCTGTCGCCGCGAGGGCCTAAAGCTCATGCTTAAGGGGTCGCGCTGCGAAACCGCCAAGTGCGCCATGGAGCGGCAATGGCGCAGTCAGCCGCCGGGCATGCACGCCTGGCGAAGACGCAAGTCTGGCAACTATGCCGTGCGCCTTCGCGAAAAGCAGAAGGTCAAGCGATATTATGGCGTGCTCGAGCGGCAGTTCATGCGTTATTTCCGCATGGCAGAGCGGGGCAGGACCAACACGGGCGAACAGCTCCTGTCGATCCTTGAACGTCGCTTGGACAACGTTGTTTGCAAATTGGGATTTTCGCCGTCGCGCAAGTCCGGCCGAGTGACGATTGCCCACGGGCACATCCACGTCAACGGCCGGCGCGTGAATTGCCCCGGCTACCTGGTGCAGCCCGGCGATCGAATTGCAGTGAAATCTTCGGATCGAAGCCAGAAATTCATTCGCGGTTCGCTCGGCGACGGCGGGCCGCCCTTGCAGCATTGGCTCCAGCTTGACGCGCAGCGGCTCGAGGCGACCGTCGCCGCTTTGCCGACGCGGGAAGACGTCCAGATCCCCGTCGAAGAGCAGTTGATTATTGAAATGTGCAGCCGCTAGTTGCGGCTTGGGCACTTACCAGATACGCGGGGCCAGACCCCTTCATCGCTCCCGGGAGACCTTGCGATGCGCATGAGATGGCGAGGATTGGAGTTACCCAGTCGGGTCGTTCGCGACGAAGTCGTCAGCACGAACTCGTACGGCCGGTTTGTGATTGAGCCGTTTGAGCAGGGATTCGGCACGACCATCGGGAACTCGCTCCGCCGCGTGCTGCTTTCGAGTCTCGAAGGCGCGGCGGTCACCAGCGTGAAGATTGCCGGCGTAACTCACGAGTTCCGCACCATCGAGGGCGTGCTTGAGGACGCTACGGACATTCTTCTGAACATCAAGGGACTCGTTCTTAAGTTGACCGGCGCCGAAAGAAAAACGATGTCCGTCCGCCGGAACAAGACCGGAGTCATCCGCGCCGGCGACATCGTTTCCGATCCGGCCGTCACCATCGCCAATCCCGATCACTTGATCGCGACGCTCACGACCGACGTGCCTTTCGAGTGCGAAATGACCGTGCAGTCCGGGCGCGGCTACGCCACGGTGATGGACAACCGGGCGCCGGAGCAGGAACTCGGCGTGATCCCGATCGACTCGATCTACTCGCCGGTCTTGCGCGTGCGCTATCGCACGGAGGACATGCGAGTCGGGCAAAAGACCAATTATGATCGCCTGATTCTGGAAATCTGGACCAAGGGAACCGTTCTTCCCGAAGACGCGCTGGTCGAGGCCGGCATGATCCTCCGCAAGCACCTCAACCCGTTTGTGATGTATCATGAGTTGGGTGGTAACGTGGTGCGTGAGGGCCGTCCGGCACCGCAGGTCTTCTCGTTTGAGGATTCGGCTCAGCAGGAGCTCCTCAGCCGTCCGGTGTCCAGCCTGAACCTCTCGGCCCGGGCCAGCAATTGCCTGGAGGCCGCCCATGTGACCACGATCCGCGATCTGGTCACGCGAAGCGAGGCCGACCTGCTTCGTGTCCGAAGTTTTGGAAAGACGTCGCTTCACGAAGTTCAGCGCCGGCTTTCCGAACTTGGCTTGTCGCTTGGAATGCGCACCGGCGGAGCAGTCTCCGAGGACGAACACAACCAGGAAGAAGGGGACGAGAACGACGAGGAATCCGGCGGCGTCTCGGAAAACGGACCCATGGAAGTTTTCACCATGGGAGATTGACATCCGTGTCGACCACTAGAATTCGCACCGCCGACCTGATGATTTAGTACCAGGGTTATAGCCATGAGACACCGCGTTCATCATCGAGGACTCAATCGAACGTCCGAGCACCGCCGGGCGCTGCGCCGCAATCTTGCGCAAAGCCTGTTCGAGCACGGCCAGATTCGCACGACCCTCCCCAAGGCCAAGGACGTTCGTAGTTTCGCCGAGAAGCTAATCACGCTGGCCGTGAAGGTGCATCGATGCAGCGACTCCGGCGACTCGGCCGGTTCGCTTTCCGCCCGACGCCGCATTACAAAATTATTGAACGATCGCGCCATCATCCCGGCCGCCCATCGCGACGATTACAACGCGATGTCCGACGCCGCCCGGGACAAGAGTCTGCGAATGTCCAGTGGCCGTCGTTTCCGAACCGGCGATCCCAAGGGTCGCCTCGCCTTTACGGCCCAATCCGTCACGCACCGCCTGATTGAGCATCTG
>JBGTDB010000531.1:0-7029 GCA_041748515.1 Phycisphaerae bacterium | reverse complement strand
CTTTGTGAACTGTCCGAAGCAGTCAAGTCGACGGCCGGGGAATTGACCCGGTTGCTTGCGCGACTGCAACGTGCGGCCGAGGTCGCCCGGGCAAATGAAGACCGGGCAAGGGTGGCGCACGGCGAACTCGCGAATCAGACCGACCGGGCCGCGCGCGTCCTTGAATCCTTAACCCGAGCCAGGGAATCATCCTCGCGCCGCGCCGCCGCTGATCATGCCTCGATTCGAATTCTTGCCAGTTCGGCAAAATCGGCCTCTTTCATTTCAGGCAAGCCGGATCGGCAAATCGTACCACTGCTCGACGACGCCCGATCCTGCATCGACGACCTCCGCTTCCTGACGCGGTCGTCCAAGGCGGGAAAGGTTCAATCTGGCTTCGGATTCCACAACCGCCTCGCCGATCAGGCCGAAGGGCTGCTTGCGATGGTGGCTTCGCCGTCGAAGCCGGAGCGATAACGACCGAGAAGGCCCAAGTAATCAGGCCCGGACAATATCCTACCCGCTTGGACTGGACATTCCCCCGCCCGGTAAGCAAGATACCCGGCTCTTACGGCCAATGGGCCGCGTCAAGGATGTTGGGTTTCCCAATCAGATGACTTCTTTCGCCGATACTGGCATTGGCCGCCGTGCTGACCCGAGTGCCCGCCGCACTCCCGCCAGCCGGCCCGTTGCCGATGGTCCGGGTCCGTACGGCCGCAGACAGCCGCCGACTCAGTGTCCATCCGCCGCCCAACAGCCACCGGAGATCGTCGCTTCATGGATTCCCACGCAGCCGGCCTTGATCCGACGTTGCCCCGGCCATTCCCAACCCGGATCGCCCGAGGAGCGTTTCTGTCTTTGGCCGCCGTGCTCGGCGCTTGTGTTATGGGATTTCTGATTTACGACCACATCTTCCACCACGTGACCAGCGCCGAGGGGGCAATCCATCACGACCCGCCGCCATCGCTCGCGGCCATTCTGCCGTTTGCCGGCCTTCTGCTGTGCATCGCCATCTTTCCGCTTTTGCCCCTGACCCAGCACTGGTGGGAGGACAACAAGAATCGGCTGATGGTTTCACTCATCGCCGCCGGGACGACGATCGCCTATTACCTCTGGTCGTACGGCGCCTCGAAAGTCGGCCATGTTCTTGAACACGCCCTATTGATCGAATACGTCCCGTTCATCGTCCTGCTTTTTGCGCTGTTTGTGATCAGCGGCGGGATCAGCTTGCGCGGATATCTGCCGGCACATCCGGCCACCAATGTCGCGTTTCTCGGCGTCGGCGCGCTGCTGGCCAGCTTCGTCGGCACAACCGGCGCGAGCATGTTGCTCATCCGCCCCCTGCTTCAGACGAACCGTGAGCGCAAGCGCGTCGTGCATACGGTGGTTTTCTTCATCTTCCTGGTGAGCAACATCGGCGGATGCCTTTTGCCAATCGGCGACCCGCCGCTGTTTCTGGGCTACTTGATGGGCGTGCCGTTTCTCTGGACGCTGGGGCTATGGAAGCAATGGATGTTCGCCTGTGCTTTGCTCCTTTTGGTTTATTACATTTGGGACCACGTCGCCTATCGAAAGGAATCGCCGGCTGATATCGCCCGTGACGAAACCCGAGTTGAGAAACTGTCCGTTGACGGCAAAATCAATTTTCTTCTGCTTGGCGGCGTGATCTTCGCCGTCGCATTGGTGAAACCGGGCGAAGAATTTCTCGGCCTGGGATTTGAAGCGTTCCCCTTCATGCGCGAACTTCTCATGCTCGGCCTCGTGGGTCTTTCGCTAGTGCTGACCCAGCGCTCCGTTCGAGTGGCGAACAAGTTTAATTATCACGCCATTCTCGAAGTGGCGGCTCTGTTCATCGGCATCTTTATCGCTATGCAGGTGCCCGTCGAAATCCTTAACGCAAGCGGCGAGGCCCTTCGGCCGTTGCTCAGCAGTCCGGCCGCTTTCTTCTGGGCAACCGGGGCCCTGTCCAGCTTTCTGGATAACGCCCCGACCTATGTCGTCTTTTTCCATACCGCCGAGATCATGACCCCGGCCGACGCGCCCAACGTTGTTCGACTTGCAGACGGCGGCAGCATCCAGACCGTCTGGCTGACCGCCATCTCTCTGGCTGCGGTGTTCATGGGGGCGATGACCTACATCGGCAACGGACCCAACTTCATGGTCAAGAGCATAGCTGAGCAGGCCCAGGTGCGCATGCCGAGCTTTTTCGGATACATGGTTTACAGCGTCGCGATTCTCCTCCCTATCTTCATTGTGGTCACCCTCGTTTTCCTGTAATCTTCCGCTGGCAGGGCGACGACCGGCCGCCGGATCAACGGGCAACCGGGGCCCTTTTTTACAGCAAGGCAATCCAGAAACATGCTTGTACGATTTGATTGTCCGGCCTGTGGGCAGAGCCACTCTTTCGACATGCCCGAAACGACCATTCACATGACCTGCTCGCGCACGCACAAGGTCATGCAGCTCAAGCTGACCAAGGGCGGCGACGTCCGCGCCGCCATTCTCAATGGCGACGCCCGGGCCGATTCCGCCTCCGACGAAGAATAGTCAATCCGCTCAATGCAATTCCGCGCGGGTTGACCGCTCTATTCCGCCCCATGTAGCCGCCGCACGGCGTTTACGATATCGCCCGGCTCCATCCGCCGAACGTAATCCTCGTTAACGAACCGATCGCGGATTGTGCCGTCGCGTTCAATGATGTACGTCGCGGGAAGCGGCAACTCCCAGGCCGCGTCGCCGTTGGCCTTGGCCAGGTCGATCCCCAGCCCGAGATAAACATCCTTTACGTCCTGCGGAAGCGAAAATACAAGCCCGAACTTTCGGGCTACCGCATTGCCCGCGTCGCTGAGCACCTGAAAGGTCAGTCCGTTCTTCTCGACGGTGGTCTGCGACCCATCGGGCACCTGCGGCGAGATGGCCACAAGTTGGGCCCCCAGCTTTTCAATCTCCTCCAGCACCTGCTGGAGCGCCGATAGCTCGGCGTTGCAATACCTTCACCAATGCCCGCGATAGAACGCCAGCACCACCGGCCCGCTTTTGAGCAGGTCCGACAGGCGAACGTCGCGCCCGGCCGCATCGGGCAGGGAAAAGTCCGGAGCCCTGTCGCCGGGTTTCAGTGCCCGCTCAAGAATCCCCGACTGTTCCAACGCCTCGGCCGCGCGGTACATGATCGCCCGCTTCTCCGGCGCCCAACTTCCCCAAGACGCCTCCCGCATTTTTTCAAGTTGCTCGTTGAGTGACATGTCCATGCCTCGCCTCCTGCAACTCATCGTATGTGAGTACGTTACGAAGGCAACCAAGAATTTGCGCTTTTTGCCGGAGTGCTGATACCAAATAATCGTTTAGTGTTACTTTTCCGCAATCATTTCGCCATCAGTGCGAAGCACGTCATGCCCGGTCCAACCCCCAACAACTTCGATAAGATCTCCGCCGTCGCTCCCGAAATCGTCCCCACCAAAACAGGCCGACACCGCTACGCAAGCGTAAGCGGTGTCGGCCCAGTGGCATACGGCGCCCCCGTCGAGTCATGAGACTCCTGTTTCGTAAGTCAGGGGCGCACCAAAGCCGGAGAGGCGAACCCGCCCGGCTTTCCTGTGGTTCACGCCAATGATGAAGGCCTAGGGCCCTTCGACGTTACTCGGGACGCGGCGTGTAACCGGTCCTTGTAATCGTGCTATTGAAGGTATTTGTGGTCCCCGCCTGGAGATAAGTCTCACAATCTACCCGCTGCCACTCGACACGCGAATCAGCCACTTTGACGGTCTTTTCGACTGAGGCATATTCCGCCGGGATGCTGACTCGACGCGTTGTCGCCGGGGCGACCAGTTTCTGCCTGCGGACCGTCTGGTACTCAGCAGGAATTGGGATTTCGCGAACCGTGGCCGGCCTCACCTGCACCTGTGTATCAACCGTCTGATAGGCAGGTGGCCTGCTGACGAGGCAATACATGTCATCGGCCACATTCGCCGGCACATCGCTGACACAGCGTGCCGTTCGCTCAACCTGCCAGCCTGTGTGCCCGGCATCGGTCAGGATGGTCTGCTGCCTCGTCTCGAACTGCGCCGGGATTTCCTCAAGCTGACAGGAAGCCTCCTTGACCAGTACCGTCTCCTCTACCCATTCGTACCGCGCGGGCACGATTTCCAGTCGTGCCGAGGCATCTCGAACACAGACCGTTTCCGTTCGCGTGTCGAACTGTTCCGGGATAAACACTTTTACAAAACACTCGCCCGGATTTGCGTTCGATGGAAGTGAATCACTTACCAGTGATACCTTGGATGCTCTGTGTACCGACCTTTCCGCCGACCGATACGAAGAAGCCTTGCAGTTAGCACATCCACTAATCACCAGTGCTGTCGGAATACTGAGCAACCCTATTGCTACCTTGACTTTACTGACTGACATTGCTGTCCTCCTAAAAATCGATCAATACGCAATCACGCACCGATCATGTTCCTATCCTCGTACTAAATGAGCTGAATTCGATACTTTCCTAATTCACTTCCATGGGCATAAACACCTCCTGGTATCTGTCGCTCATCCGTGGGACAGCTTGGCGCGCCCGAATCTCGAGATCCACAAACGCTGGATTTCAACAAAGCGCACCCTTCCTGCGAACATCGAAGCATCCAAGTTGCTCTCCGTCGCCAGTACTAACTTGCCTATCGTTTGCCCTGCCGCCGTCATCCTCCCACCGATCCAGCTCCTCCTTCGGCGAGGCGACGCCAACGGGGCGTTTCTCCGGTCGCCCTCCAGCGGGGAGGGCGTTTCGATTGATTGTGCCAGTTCTCACATTGCAATCTTGTCTTTGCGTCTTCCGCCACCTCGATTTTCCGAGGCCGACGCGGCCGCAGTTGTCCCCGCCCAAGGCTGTCCGAACCATCCGGCTGGCGAGAGGCACTAAACCGTCTTGCGTGCGAATGACTATGTCTTAAGGGATTCGCCGGTGGCGATGCCCGACTGGTCGACAGGATCCCGTAGCTGCGATTCCTCACGGCAGTTCCGGCCCTTCATCATGGCGTCCCCCGCATTCCGGCTCCTGGGCGTTACATTTCTGGTTCCTTGAAGCGCCCGTGACTTTCCATTTGTGCTGCCCGACCCCGTGCGATTGGATCTATCATTGGGAGGGGCGCGTTGGCCGTGGGCGCACATTGTCTCCCACACTTCCTCACGATGGATGACGACATCCTTCCGGGCCTCGAAGCCCAGGCGCACATATCCGCCGCCGATCTCGAGCACGGTGATCTTCACCAGTTGCTCAAAAAGCTCGGAACCTCCGATGACCACCGACTGGTCGCCTTTCCTCGATAGCACTAACATCGCCCGACCTCCGTTTCTGCTGTCGCGCCGACCGGAAAGTTGCCACTCCATGAGTCGGCGGGCACGTCGCCGGCAAGCCGATACACCTGGACTGTCGAACCGCTTGTAAAGACCGCGACCACGCTACCGGTCTGCGGCTCGACTTCCGCAATCGTTTCCTTCACCGCCACGCCGGTGATTCGCAGGATCTCCTGCCGCAACGAGTCGGATGCGTTGGCGAAGAGCTGGCGGTGGAACTCCTGCACCTGGGATGCGCCTTTCGGATCTCTCGCCAAGGCCTGCTCGGCCTCCGACAGTGCACCGTGCAACGTGATTACCAGCGTGCTTTCACTCAAGACGACCGTGACAGACTTGGGCGCCTGCCCGGTTCGCTTTTTCTCGAAGGCATTGGCCGCCTCGGCGATCTGCCTCGCCATGTTCGAACTTGGTTTAACCAGTGGATGTGCTAACTGCATCGTACATCTCCTTAAGTGGCTGCGATCGCTATGCGTTTTCTCTGGTTACAAAAAAAGCCGACGTGACCGAGCACCCTGAGGGCACTCGATCACGTCGGCATACTCTTTAACGAGCCCTCCGGCCAGAGCCGGATTGCTCTTCACCAAGTCGTCCGACGACTCTTTGTCCTTCGCCACCCGCAGAAACGCGGATCGCACGACCACCATCTCATACTACGTTGCCGGCCCCAATGGCGATGGCAAAATTCCTCCATCTGGGTCGATTTACGCCCCGGAACAACCTGCCCCATCGGGCGCAACGAGACTATCGGGACTGATGCTAGCCCGGCTGGACCTGGCGTCCTGTGGGGCCGTCCATGCGATCCCAGCCGAGATTACCACGGCAACCGACGAGGAGGCCAATCGGAAGCGCGGCCATCACCAGGACCAGGACAATTCGCAGAAAGCGTCTAGAGTCTCTCATTTGTGACCTCTCTTTCTCAGCAGACGGATGCCCGCTGGACTGCTCGTCGCCGCGCTGATCGCGGACCAACCTAAACCACTCGACGACCCTGAACCAGCCGAACCACAAGCACGATCGCCGCAATGATCAGCAGAATATGCAGAAAACCACCCATGGTGTAGGACGTCAACAGTCCCACCAACCAAAGCACAAGCAGAATGACAATAATTGTTTCGAGCATGACATTTCCTTTCAGCAAAAACCAACGGTTAAACTACTGGACCTCTTGTGCTCAGATTGCCCGATTCACGGGGTCGAATTCCCGATTGTCCACTCCATGTGGTCGACGTTAACCATCGTGAGAGTCACAAATTGTCCGCGAGGAGCGTGTGGAGGGGGAAAATCTGAGTCCCCATTCCCCCTCCACGCTTCCCCAATGCAAGTACTTGGAACTCAAGCAGAGCACCTGTCGCTCTCGCAATTCTTTTCGACGCGCTGCCAGGCATCGCCCACAGCGTTCTTTGCATGGTTCCAGCTCAACTTCGATTGTTTTCGCCGAGTCTCCCACTCACCTTCCAACTGTGCCTCGACATCCTCGAAGTTCATATCCCTGTAGCGTTCACGACTCTCCCACCCAAACTGATAGGCCGGGCCGTACTGCTCATAGGGCGTACCCCTTGTGAAATAGGGGCGGTTTTCGAACTCGCTGCGCCAATATTCATGTTCAACGGTCGGATTGAGCGCTTCCGCCGCGCCTTTCCCGGCGAAGCCGCCGGAGACCGCTCCGGCAACAGCGCCCACGCCGGCACCGATCGGCCCGCCAACGGCCCCGCC
>JBGTDB010000530.1:0-3168 GCA_041748515.1 Phycisphaerae bacterium | reverse complement strand
GCGGCGTTCACGTAACGGATCGCCGCGTCAGCAGGCGCGGCGAGGGCGAGCGACAGAAGCGCCGCCCCAGCTAAGATTGCCATTCTCGAAGAGCTGAACTTGACGGTCTCCTGAGCTTGTTTCACAAAACGAAGTACACCCTGCCCCCGCCTGCCTGCTCCAACCTGCGTGATAGCGTGGGTCTTGGGCGCGGCAGATCGGCTAATCTGGCCGACGGCGTTATCGTCTCTGAACCGTTTTCTCGTAGCCATGATTCTCACTCCTCCCACCCTGGGGTTTGTCCACGCTATCCATTTTTTGCAATACATGACCGTTCTCTCCAAACGCAATGTCCCGGCGAATCCGCGCATGATTCATTCATGCCGACTGCCGGACTCTGAATTTTTAGCAAAGCGGGGGAGGCGTCGCGGGTTTGGTCGGGGCCGCGATATGGCGGGGCAGCCTGAAAGGGATTCCACCGCCCCGCAAACAGAGCGTCGTGACCGAGGCCGCGACGGATCCCGGCTCCGGACACTCGACGTTCATACAATCGCCTGCTCCCGACATTCAACGCCTCACCCCGCCGACTTCCGTTCCCCCTCCATTCTTGCGAGACACGGGTTCGAACAATCGCCGCATGTCCACGTATCCATCAGGCCCGGCCGCACAAAGAACAGGCGTGCCACGAGACGGCACCGAAAACCGCGGCTGCCGATCCTTTTCCAAAATCCAACAAATCCAACCGAATGACCCCGGGTGCGATTGAGCTAACGACTTTGGCGAACCACTAGACTCAGCCGTCTTCCTGTCGCACCTGACGACAAGCTATTGGCGCGGTCGACACCTCAACTAGGGTCGAATCGCCCAACGGCCGAACCGATTTCAATTCCCACCGCACCGGGTTGCGGAATGGGCGTTCAGCGATCGCAGCCGCTTGGGGGTGTATTCAGGAGCCTCCCTCTGAGGTGCTGAAACCGGCCCGCTATTTCTGAAACAGACCCTCCCTCAACTGATAGGTGTCTTTTTTCCTTGGCGCGCCACGCGAATTCCTGCTAAAATCTTCCTGAGGCCCAAATTATCGGTTACAATAAAGCATGAATGCATTTGTGCCGCCTTCAAACGCTGACTTGAGGTTCGACGCCGCACGCGAAGGCGATACGGCCGCGCTGACTTCACTCTTGGAAGAGGCCGGACCGCAGGTCCGATCGACCCTGGAACTTGGCGCGAGGTGGCAATCCGCCCTGGATCTCGATGACGTAATGCAGGTCACATATCTCGAAGTTTGCCTGCGAATCGAGCAGTTCGCCGGCGATAGCATGCCGACTTTTCGGGCTTGGATGCGTCGGATCGCCCAAAATAACCTTACCGCCGCCATACGGGGCCTGAGTCGCGAAAAACGCCCTCAGCCACAACAGCGGGTCCAACCCCAGGTCCGGACCGACTCCTATGAGGCCCTTTGCGAACTGATCGGTGTGGGTTCGAGCTCGCCCAGCGGCCGGGCCTCAAAACGCGAGGCAAAAGAACTCGTGGAGCAGGCTCTGGCCGAGCTTCCGCCGGACTACTCTGCCGCGATCAGGGCCTTCGATCTCGACGGATGCACCGGTCCACAGGCCGCCGAGTGCCTGGGCCGGTCGCGAGGGGCCGCTTTCATGCTTCTGGCCCGCGCCCGCGATCGGCTGCGCGACCATTTGGGCTCTGGATCAAAATTCTTCCCAGATTAAGCGTGACGGTTTGACGCATTTTTGCACCTATATCTTTCAGAGAGCTATGCCGCGAGGCGTCCGATCGATCGAGATTGATTGTTAATGTCCGTCGAAATGAAAGAGCCCAGCGAATCGGACCTGATCCGGGTAGCCATTGCGCAGGCCGCGACTGGGAGCAAGCGACGACGACTCCTCGCTGCCGGACTCCAGTTCGTTCGCAAACTTGAAGGCTACGAGCCGGTGTGCGTCGTCCATCGCGGCGGACAGGGAGTAGTCTTCGAGGCCGTACAGCGTTCCACCGGTCGGCGCGTGGCGATCAAAATCCTTCGTCACGGCATCTTCGCGTCGCCGGCCGAGCACTCCCGCCTCCAGCGCGAAGTGCAAATCCTGGGGCAGCTTCAGCACGCCAATATCGTCACCATCCACGACAGCGGTCAATTGGACGGCTCGCCGTATATCGTGATGGATTTCATCGATGGGCAGCCGTTGGACGTTTACGTGGCTGACGAACAGCCGCCGACGGAGGCATTGATCGGGCTGTTCATCCGCATCGCCGACGACGCGGTTCAGGCCGCCCATGTTCGCGGCGTGATACATCGCGACCTCAAACCCGCCAACATCCTGATCGACGCCCAGGGCGAGCCGCACATTGTGGACTTCGGACTGGCCACGGTCAGCGCCGACGAATCGCGTTTTACGGCGGTTACCCAGACCGGACAGATTCTGGGCTCGCTGCCCTGGTCCGCACCCGAGCAGGCCCGCGGCGATCACATGGCCGTGGACGTTCGAACGGATGTGTATTCGCTCGGAGTCATTCTCTACCAGGTGGTAACGGGAGACTTTCCGTATGACGTAACGGGCTCCCCGCAGCAATTGATGCACACGATTGCTTCGGCGGTTCCGGTCCGCCCGCGAATCTACTGCCCTGATTCTGATCTTGATCTGGAAACCATCATATTGCGTTGCCTGGCCAAGGAGCCACAACGCCGTTACCAGTCCGCAGGAGCTCTTGCCCGCGACCTCGAGCATTATCTGGCCGGGGAGGCGATTGATGCACGACGCGACAGCAACTGGTACGTATTTCGCATGTCCGTTAAACAAAACCGCGGGCCGCTGATCGCTGCGGGCCTGGTCGTTGTCTCCCTGATAGCCGGGCTGGTCGTTTCGCTGACGCTCTGGCGTCGATCCGAACGTGAACTGGTTCGCACAACGGAAATCAAGAACGTCCTATTTCAGATTTTCAGCGGAGTGGATCCGGCTGTATCCCAAGGCCGTGACACCAGCCTCCTTCGCGAGCTAATGGAGGCCGCTGAACAGCGTATTACTTCGGACATGGACCCAATCGTTGAGGCGGATGTCCGCAGCGTGCTGGGCATCGTGTATTCTAATATTGACCTGCGTGAAAAGGCCGACACAAACTACGGCCGTTCGATCGAGCTTCGAAGGCAAGTCCTGGGAGATTCGCACCCGGACACGATCGAGGTTC
>JBGTDB010000529.1:0-5552 GCA_041748515.1 Phycisphaerae bacterium | reverse complement strand
GCACGGCGAGCAGGACCGTTACAACGATGGGGATGAAGACGCAATGGAGCACATAAAAGCGCAATAGGGTGGCGGGGCCGACAAAGGTCCCCGCGAGAAGCCCGAATCGAGCGTCGTCACCGGCATGAACCAGGGGCACGCCTCCAATCTGAATGAAGGAAGCTCCAGGCCCTTCGTAGCCCAGAAACGGCGTGGCCCGGGCCATGTTCGAGCCGACGGTGATGGCCCACATCGCGAGCTGGTCCCAGGGCAAAAGATATCCAGTGAAAGAGAGGAGCAGTGTCAGCACAAGTAGAATGACGCCGACAGTCCAGTTGAACTCGCGCGGCGGCTTGTAGCTGCCCGTTAAGAATACCCGAAGCATGTGCAGCCAGATGGTGATGATCATGGCGTGCGCGCCCCAGCGGTGTAGCTCGCGCAACAACCCGAGCGTGACGTGGGCCCGGAGTCCCTGGATGTCGAAATAGGCGTACTCGACCGTCGGGCGGTAGTAAAACATTAGCAATACGCCAGTGACGATTTCCACCAAAAAGAGGAAGAAGGTGAGCCCGCCCATGCACCAGGTGAATGAAAGGCGGATTCCGCTCTTGCGCACCGCCACCGGGTGCAGGTGCAGAAAAACGTTGCTCAAAACCGCCATCGCCCGCGTTCGACGATCGCGCGGGATTCCATGACGGAAAACACTTCCCCAGATCTGGCCTTCCCGCACCCAGTTTCCGAATCGTGCGATCATTCGCGGTTTCGTTCCCTCGTTACAAAATGACTTCGAATGCCGAGCAGCGAAAACTTCGCCGGCCTACAGCCCTTCGATTGTCGCCTTCGTCCGGATTACACTCCGATGTAGCTCGCGGGCTGCTCCCACTGCCCGAGTTCATGCTGGAACTTCCTGCTTTTGTCTACCACGACGATGCCGTCTTCAACAAAAATGCGGAATCGCTCCAACGGGCGAGGCGCAGGGCCCTCGAAGTTTATTCCGTCAGGCTTAAAGCCGCTGCCGTGGCACGGGCACTTGAATTTTCGATCGTTGGGCAGCCAATTCGGAATGCAGCCAAGGTGGGTGCAAATGATGTTCAGCGCGGCGATCCGATCTTCCTCGCGCACCATCCAAATCCCCTGAGGCTTGAAATCTTCGTTGACATCGCCCGGGTTCATTTCCAGGTATCGCTGAATCTTGCCGACGCGAACCCGAGGGTCCGGCTCTTCAAGTACGTTGGGCATCATAAATCGCATGAACGCCGGACCGGCGGCGACGCCGGTTCCCGTTCCAAGTGCTATCCATCCGGTGGCAAGGGCGGCGCTGCTGATGAATTGCCGTCGACTGGCGGACGGATCCTGCTTGGACTTGCGTGCCGCCTCGACGATCAGAGCCTGGCGGGCGTCAGGAGGCAAGTCTTTCGGATCCTTACGGGACATTTCCGCGATGGCCGCTGGGACGTCTCTTGCTTGTCGTTCAATCCCGGCGTTGCCGCCGCGAGCTGTTGCCGCACGCAGAAGAGCGGCAATGGCCGGGTCCAGCGTTCCGTCCTTTTCGACGGACTTGGCCGCAACGGGCTCCGGAGACTTCGTGGCCGCAGCCTTGGCCGGCTCGGCCGGAGTTTTGGCGGCAGGTGCGTGAGGCGCCTTCTTATCGGGTGCGTCGACTTTCTTCGCTTCCGCGGGTGCGGTTGCAGCGGCAGCCTCTTCGTCTGAGACCTCAACGGCGGCCGTATCATATTTTATGACGTCGACCGGGCATTCCAACGCCGCGTCAATGATGTCCTGCGTTCGCGGTTTGGTGAAATCTGGATTCAGCGCGTCGGGACGAATCAGGCATGTGTCGTCGGTGACGTCGAAAACGTCGGGCGCTGTCGTCTCGCACGCATCGCAGACAATGCAGCCCGGATCGATCCAAACCTTGGTGACGACATCTTTGGTGGCCATGTTTCGGCTCGTTCTCTTGCGGCTAGGGGCGGTTCGAATCCGCTACTCCGCCGCGTTCGGCAACGGCTTTGGCGGCCGCGCCGCGAACTGCGTGCGACCCGTCCGATTCAAGCGCTTCGATGGCTTCCCACAAATCTTCGTCGGGAAGTTGCGACGCCGCGTCGATCGAAGCGATCAAGAAGGCATCGACCCGATTCGGCGGCATAGGATAGCGTCGAACCTGTCCCGACTCATCCACAATCCTGTATCGCTCGCCTGTTTCCCAGAAGGATCGGTCCAGCATGTCCAGAAGCGTCAGCTTTCCCGAATTACTTCCCAGGCGGGCGAGGGCCAGCGCCGCGGACCAGGAGACCTCACCATCGTGCGAGAGCCGGATGGACGAAAGCGCTTCGACAACTTCCGGGTCGCCTTTTGTTGCAAGCACCGACAATGCGGTGCAGGCCACAAGAAGAGTCTCCGGGCGGTCGGTTTTTCGGACTACGGCCGTGATCGGCACAACCGCCGCCTTTGACTCCGGCAACTCATGCAGATTGCCCAGTTCCTCGATGGCCACAGACCCGTACGGCTCGCGGCCGCGTTGAATCACGTCGATCAAGGCGGAAACCGCCACTGGCCGCTCCGTTCGCGCCAGGGCGCGAATCAGAAACTCAAACCGCCCGGACCGAAGCACTCTTTGTGTCGCGAGATCGTCGCCGAAGGCGGTGATCTGGTCCACTCGGTCGATTTCCGACCCCACCATTTCTGCAAGGCGGGCCGAAACAGTCTCCAGCTCTTCCGAAGTCAGTTCGGTCGATTTATTCCGCAGCCGCTCGCTCAGTTCCAGCGCCGTCTGCCAAAGTTCCTTCTCGCGCGGCAGTAGGATTCCCGCACTTTTCTCTCCGCTGCCCGCTTCCAGCGCCTGCATCAATCGGTCGATACTCTGCTGCTGCGGAGCGGCCGGTCCGCCGAACAGAACCACAACGATAACGGCTCCAACAACGATCGTCCCGACGATCAGCATCGGTACCCCGAAAAACCGCCCGAGCAACGACCACGACATCGGCTCGATTTCCGGAACCGTCGCGGGATCGTGGGCGCTCGCATCGAGTCCGGCCTCCTGCTCGTTTTGACGTTCCGCCGGATGTTTATCTTCGGCTGCCAGCGAAGTAACCCACCTTCAAATCGCAACAAGTCAACCACCGAGCATCGCATGTGTTCCTGTATTGATCAGCAGCGGCGTAGATGCTGACAAATACCGAACCGCATCGAAAGTACTTCGACCTTGCGAGTCGAGGCTTCTGCGTGCAAATATACTCCTGTGGCCACGACGGCTTGTGAAAAAAATCACAAATACGGACCACAATTTGGGTGGCCCACCTCGGCCACCCCATTGCCATTCGCCCGAACTTCGCGCGACTCCTGCAAAATTTTGCGCGCCGTTCCAACCCAGTCAAGCGCTCTCGCCCTAAATTATAGGCGGTCCTGCCATTCGGGGTTGTGAATTTCGCAATCAATTGGGTGGAATATCCTTGGCAATTCCCAAACGGCTTTTTCCAAACACTTCGGATGCCCAAAGCAATTTGGGTTCGCCCATAGTTTCGTCGAGGCGCGACAACTTACAGTGTAGCATCAAAAGTCGGCAAAATGAGAATCGATCGAGCCCGCGTCATTTATGATGCCGCACATTATGGTTGAGGCGATGACATGGTCTTTCGGCGGATCTCGTTGGCGGGCAAATCAACAACACCACCTTGGCGGCTCCAAACGCGAATACGACGGAGCTATTCGAGTAACTCACGTTACAACAATCTTGCCTGATTGACAGTTTGTTGGGTCGTAACTACCGTCCCGGTCCATGCGTTCCCGGTCGATTCAACCCGTCTTGCGTTCCTTTGGGGTGAAGTTCCTTGCCTGGTTGCCGGTCTTGCTTGCGATCGGATGTTCCTCAGTTCAGTCGACCCTGAAAGTCGTTGATTTTCGCGACTCGGCCAACGTTCGGAGTTACTCGGCGACGTTTGATGAAGCGTATTATGATATTGATCCTCGTGGAAATCTGAATCTGATCCTCCGCCATCAACCAAGCGCAAAACCCGGCGAGCCGGCCGTTTCGCAGGTATTGCATGTTCGGACGGTTTGGCGATCGATCCCCGGTAATACGGTGGCCCACAACAGCCAGATCAACGGAGTGGTCGCTTATGCGATAACCAGTGGCGGGCAAACATCGCTTTACGAGGGAGCGGGAGCCATTTTTTTCTTCAATGATCCGTTTGCGGGGACTTTAAAGGGATCCCTTGGGCGTGTCGTTTTGACCCCGGCCGACGGCCAATCCAGCGACGATTCCGTTTTCGAACGTATTGAATTGACTGGTACGTTTAGCGCGGAACCAGACGCACGCAGAACAATTCAGGCCATGAATGAGCTGGAACGAGCAGCGGTTCTCCTTGCGGCAGCCATGTCAGGTAGAAGATGATTCCGATTTCTGGCGACGAGCGCGTGGAATGAGCCCACGAAACAGGCCAGGGGGCTTGGCGAGGAATTCGGGGGAATCATCGAGGCCGGTCCAGTTTTCAACCCTGCGCCAGTGCCCTTCATAGCACGCGGGGCAGAGATTCTTCCCGTACTCCGAATAGATGTGTCGGCTTCCGCGATGGCAACTATCGCAGACGCCGGAAGATCCTGCCGGGTAGGTGCGGCCATCGGCGCGTCGAGAGGCCTTGAGCCATAGCGCTTCGGCCTTCCTTCGACGCCGAACCCAAAGACCCGCCCGAATCAGCGTAATCGTAGAGATGACCACGAAAAACAGAATAGTGAGCAATACGACTGCACAGAGAATCAGAAACAGGTTGAGCCAAAAGGTTTTAAGATCGGCCTGGAGCAACATTGGAGGGCTCTCTGCACAGCCCGGCTAAAGGCGCTTCGACTCGGTCCTTTGCGCTGCCGCCAATCATCCTTGCCAGGGCGGCTAAGTAGTCGCGCGACGACTAACGCGGCCTTGGGATCTGGCACGGCACCCCATTACCACCGCAGGCCGTGCTCCACAAAAAACTTCAGAAGCGTAAGAGCTTCGGCCCAACCGCCGGTGTTGTCGTAGAAGGCCCGAAGGCCTTCGGGCGTGTCGGGGAAACCGGACTCTCGCACACGCACAATAGTTCCGCGATCGTCCTCCTTCAAGGATAGTTCGACGGTCGTTCGCATTTTCGGATCAACCGTGCCGGTCTGCCATTCAAAATTGAAACGATGCGGCGGTTCGATCGCATGGACAGTTCCTTCGGCTTCGCCTGAATACCGTTCGACGCCCCAATCGCGCCAACGAAAGCAGATACGTCCACCGGGCGTCGGATCAAGCTCGCTGCCAGTTGTAAACCAGCCGTCCAATCCCTCGGCAGTGGATATCGCTTCAAACACGCGGCGTGCATCGGCACGAACGACTGTCGCAAATTCAATCTGGCGAGGCGCGTCGCTGATCATTGACGGATTCTCCGATCATGCGTTTCCGGCTTGCGGGGACGTCATTCTGCCGCATGGAGTCCTTGCACGTCAAGTCCATGCCGAACCCGAATTTAGGACAAAGGTATAGACGGCCGTACTTCCAGCAATGCCGAGCGGTCCGCTCTATATGAGCTTCGACTTCACCCCGGGGCAGGGACCCGAGC